>NZ_JBEYZW010000129.1:0-15302 GCF_040646215.1 Streptomyces sp. NPDC046215
GACCATGGCGGTCAGCTCCTCGATCCGCATCCGCTTCGCGGCCCCACCCGCGCAGGCCCGACACCGCACCTGAACAGCCCCGCGCAGCGGACAACGCCCCGCGCAGCGGGAAACGGCGGCGAACCCGAGAATCAACCTGAGCCACAAACACCGAAGCCGAGCGCAGCGAACCCGGTACCGTCAGTGGCAAGCAGTGGCTCGTGGTCTTAGGGGATTCGGTGGGGATCGAGAGCGATCAGCTTGTCTACGACTACCTGAGCCGGGTCGGCGACCTGGCCCAGCGGCGGGCGCTCACCTCCGGTGACCGGATGCGGCTGGTGGCCCGGCTGCGGTCGGAGATCGAGCAGCGCAGGTCGTCGGAGGGGGCGGAGACACCCGCGGCCGTGCAGCGGATCCTCGCCGGCCTGGGTACCCCGGACGAGGCGGTCGCCGGTGTCGCCCCGCGCAGCGGGCACGGCACCGTGCCGGTTCAGCGGGTCGACGACACGGTCATGTCGCCGCACCTCGCCCCCGAGAGTGAGCTGAGCCCGTCGGCCGAGGTGCCGGACTGGTGGCGGGTGGAGCCGGGGCCGTTCACGCCCGGCGACGCGGTGCACGGCTTCACCGGCGGTGTCGAGATCCCCGAAATGCTGAAGCCGCCCCCGCCGCGCGACGGTCAGGCCGGGGAGCGGACGGCGGCCGTCGAGCGGACGGAGGCGGACACCGGGACGGCAGGGACGGGGGAGGAGGCCGGGACGGCGAGGGCGTCGCTGCTGCGCCGCGCGGACGGCGCCCCCGTCCCCCCGCTGCTGCTGCTCGTCGCCCTGATCCTGCTCGTCGGCGCGCTGCTCGGCAATTGGTACGTGGTCGCCGCCGGCTGGGGCCTGGCCTATCTGACGCGGACGCTGTCCCGCACCGAGTCGTGGTGGGCGGTCATGGGGCTGCCGGGGCTGGTCCTGGCCGCCGGGGCGGTCTGGCTGTGGGGCCGGACGGAAGGCCGCTGGGGGGACCCGGTGCCGGAGGGCGCGCTGGGCTCGGCCGTGGCGGACGCGCTGCCCTGGCTGGTGCGGGCCGCCGCGGTCGCCTCGGCCGGGTACGTGACCTGGCGGTCGAGGCGACCGGGCTGAGCGCCGGTCACTTCGTGAGGTCGGCCTTCAGCTCGTCCAGGATCTTGTGGGCGGCGGTGTAGCCGATGCCCTGGATCCACAGCTGGTCGTCGACCTTGAACACCTTGCCGTCCTTCACGGCCCGCATGTTCTTCCAGAGGGTGCCGCCGGTCGTGGCGGACTCCTTGGACTTCTCCGCGTCCCCGTAGGTGGACGTGAAGATCACGTCGGTGTCGGCCTTGTCGATCTGCTCGGGGCTGACGTCGTAGGAGAAGCCGTCCTTGGCCTGGTCGGCGATGGCGGGGCGGCCGACGCCCGCGTCGGCGAGGACGGTGGCGATGTAGTTCTTCCGGCCGTAGATCCGGATGTCGGCGCCCTCGACGAACCGCACCATGTTCACCTTGACCGCGGCGGCCTTGTCCTTGCCGCCCAGCGCCTCGGTGACCTGCCCCGCGTGCGCCCGGTAGGCGTCGACGGCCTTCTGCGCCTCGGCGGTCCTGCCCAGGGCCTCGGCGTGCCGGGTGAAGTTGTCCTTCCACGGGTAGCCGGTGGTCTCGGTCATCACCGTGGGGGCGATCTTCGAGAGCTCCTTGTAGCGGGCGGCGTCGCGGACCTTGTTGCCGAGGATCAGGTCGGGCTTGAGGCCGGCGATGGTCTCCAGGTTGGGGGCGCCGATCTTGCCGATGTCCTGGATGCCGTCGACCTTGTCCTTGGGCAGGTAGTTCAGGAACCCGGAGGCCACGTCGGCGCGGGTGGCGCCCACGGGCTTCACCCCGAGGGTGATCGCGGAGTCCAGTTCGGCGGTGTCCAGGACGACGACGCGCTGCGGCCGGTTCTTGACCTTCACATCGCCCATGGCGGTCTTCACGACGTGCGTGCCGCCGTCACCCGGCTTCGACTCCGTGTCCTGGGAATCGGAGGAGCCGCAGGCGGTGAGGGCGAGGGCGGCGGTCACGGCGAGGGCGCCGCCGGTGAGGAGACGCCGGGAGGAGGTGGGGGACATACGGGGGCCTTTCGGGCTCATGGGGTGGGGGGGAGGGCAGGGGCGGCGGCCCGGGGTCAGACGCCGGCCGTCTTCACCGCGCCCGGCCACGGGCGGCCGGGGACCACCAGCGGGCTGCCCGTCACCGGGTCGGGGACGACCACCGACTCCAGGCCGAAGACCTCGCGCACCAGCTCCTCGGTCACCACCTCGGCCGGCCGGCCCTGGGCGACGATGCGGCCCGCCTTCATGGCCACCAGGTGGTCGGCGTACCGCGCCGCCTGGTTCAGGTCGTGCAGCACCGCCACGACCGTGCGGCCGCGCTCGTGGTTGAGGCGGCGGCACAGGTCCAGCACCTCGACCTGGTGGGCGATGTCCAGGTACGTCGTCGGCTCGTCCAGGAGCAACAGGTCCGTCTCCTGGGCCAGGGCCATGGCGATCCAGACGCGCTGGCGCTGCCCGCCCGAGAGCTCGTCGACGGCCCGCTCGGCGAGCGCGGCCACGTCCGTGCGCTCCATCGCGTCCGTGACGGCCCGCTCGTCCTCGTCCGACCACTGCTGCCACCAGCGCTGGTGCGGCTGGCGGCCGCGCGAGACGAGGTCCGCGACGGTGATGGCCTCGGGGGCGACGGGCGTCTGCGGCAGCAGTCCCAGGGACCGGGCGATCGTGCGGGTGGGGATGCGCGCCAGCTCGGTGCCGTCCAGGAGGACGGCGCCGCTACGGGGCTTCAGCAGCCGGCCGAGCGCCCGCAGCAGCGTCGACTTCCCGCACGCGTTGGGGCCGACGACGACGGTGACCTCACCGTCCGGAATATCCACGTCGAGCCCGTCCACGACCGTGCGCTCCTCGTAGGCGAGCGTCAGATCGCGGGCGGTGAGCCTGGCGGCGGGCCTCTCGGTCACGCTGTTCCTCCGGTGCGGCCCCTGATGATGAGCCAGATGAGATACGGGGCACCGACGGCGGCGGTCAGGACGCCCACGGGCAGTTCGGTCGGCTCGAAGAGCTTGCGGGCCAGCAGGTCCGCGACGACCACGATGAGCGCGCCCATCAGCGCCGAGCACAGCAGCGGGATCTGCGCGGTGCGCGTCATCCGGCGGGCCAGCTGGGGGGCGAGCAGGGCCACGAAGTCGACGGGCCCGGCGGCACCGGTGGCGATGGAGGCCAGCACCACGCCGAGGAGGACGAGCCCGAACCGGACCCGGTTCAGCCGGATGCCCAGGGCGGTCGCCGTGTCGTCGTCCATCGACACCGTGCGCTGCGCCCGCGCCGCCCAGCACACGAACGGCGCCAGGACCAGCAGCGCCCAGGTGACCGGCGCCGCCTCGTCCCAGCCCCGCCCGTTGAGGGAGCCGGTCATCCACACCTGTGCCTGCTGGGCGACCAGGTAGTCGCCCTTGGTCATGAACAGGTGGGTGACGGAGCGCAGCGCGACCGCGAAGCCGATGCCGATGAGGACGAACCGGGTGGCGTGCAGGCCGCCGCGCCACGCGAAGAGGTAGACGAGGGCGGCCGCGAGGAGCCCGCCGATGACGGACAGGTAGGGCAGGAAGGCGTACGAGGTGACGCCGAACGTCATCGCGCCGACCGTCAGGGCACTGGCGCCCTGGCTGATGCCGATGATGTCGGGGCTGGCCAGGGGGTTGCGGGCCACGGTCTGGATCAGCGCGCCGCCGACACCGAAGGCGGCGCCCACCAGCAGGCCGACCGTCATCCGGGGCAGCCGCAGGGTGCCGACGACGAGCTCGTCGGGCGACGGCCGCCCCAGGAGGACGTCGACGACCTCGCCGGGGGCCACGAAGACCTTGCCCACGCACAGGTACAGGACGCACGCGGCGGCCAGCAGCACGGCGAGCCCGGAGGCGACGGCGGCGGCCCGCCGGTGCACGAGGAACGACCCGCGCCCGGCCCGGACGAGCGCGTACCCGGCGGGCCGCACCTGGACGGAAGAGCTCACAGGGCACCTCCTCGAACCGTGACCGGCTCCGCGCGGCGGACCTGCCGACTCACGACGCCACCCCCTTGCGCCGACGCACGAGCGCCACCAGGAACGGAACCCCGATCAGCGCCGTCATCACCCCCGAAGGGACCTCGCTCGGCGGGAAGACGACCCGCCCCGCCGTGTCGGCGAGCAGCAGGACCACCGGCCCGAGGAGCGCGGCCATCGGCAGCAGCCACCGGTGGTCGCCGCCGACGACGGCACGGGCGATGTGCGGGACGGCGAGGCCGATGAAGGCGATGGGCCCGGCGGCGGCCACACCCGCGCCGGTGAGGACGGTCGCGCCGAGGCCGCCGACGATGCGGACGGCGGCGATGTTCTGGCCGAGGCCCTTGGCGACGTCCTCGCCGAGCGCGAGGGCGTCCAGGCCGCGGGCCACGGACAGCACCATGACGGCGCCGACGAGGAGGAACGGCCAGAGCTGCCCGGCGATCTCGCTGTTGCGGCCGCTGAGCGAGCCGACCTGCCAGAAGCGGAACTGGTCCAGGACGGAGGCGTGGGTGGTGAGGACGGCGTGGATGACGGAGACCAGCAGCGCGTTGACCGCCGCTCCGGCGAGGGCGAGCTTGACGGGGGAGGCGCCGCCGCGCCCGCGCGAGGCGACGGCGTAGACGGCGACGGCCGCGACGGCCGCGCCCGCGAAGCCCCACCAGACGAATTCGCTGAGGCTCTGCACCCCGGCGAGGGTGATGGCCGCGACGATGCCGACGGCGGCGCCGTGGCTGATGCCGAGGATGCCGGGGTCGCCGATGGGATTGCGGGTCAACCCTTGCAGAACCGTTCCTGCAAGGGCGAGGGCGGCGCCCACCATCAGGCCGACCAGGGTGCGGGGCAGCCGCATGTCCCGGACGACCGCGGCCGCGTTGGAGGAGCCTCCGTGCAGGAGGGCGTCGAGGACCTGGGCGGGCGGGGTGGGGCGGGCCCCCACGGCGAGGCTGAGCAGGACCGCTACCAGCAGGGCGACGACCGCGGCCGCCGTCCAGCCGATGCGGCGCCGCACCAGAGGGGCTCTGGGGGTGCTGATCGGGGCGGGGGCTGACATCGCTTCCAGTTCATGGGTCGTACCGAGCGGGTAAGGCGACGCTCAGTGTACGGGCGGAGCCCACGGCAGAATGGGCCGCATGACCTCGCACCCGCGCCCGCACAGCTTCACGGTCGGCTTCGATCTGGACCTGACCCTGGTCGACTCCCGCCCCGGCATCCGGGCCGCGTACGAGTCGCTGGCCGCCCTCACGGGCACGTACATCGACGTCGACCTGGTCTGCAGCCGGCTGGGTCCGCCGCTGGAGCGCGAGCTGGCCAACTGGTTCCCCGCGGCCGAGGTCGCCCGGGTCGCCGAGCTCTACCGGGCGGGCTACCCCGAGCACGCGATCCGCGCCTCGCCTCCGATGCCGGGCGCCCACGCGGCGCTCGCCGCCGTGCGGGAGCTCGGCGGCCGGTCGATCGTCGTCACCGCGAAGTACGAGCGGAACGCCCGCCTCCACCTGGACCACCTCGGCCTGGCCGCCGACGTCCTCGCGGGCGACCTGTGGGCGGAGCAGAAGGGGACGGCACTGCGCGAGCACGGCGCGGGCGTCTACGTCGGGGACCACACCGGGGACGTGCGCGGCGCGCGTACGGCGGGTGCGCTCTCCGTAGCGGTGGCGACCGGGCCGTGCGACGGGGCGGAACTGCGCGCGGCCGGGGCCGATGTGGTCCTGGACGACCTCACCGCGTTCCCCGGCTGGCTGCGGGGCTACCGGGCCGCGGAGGAGGGGGCCGGCGCCGTGGCCGTGACCGAGGCGCGGGCCTGACGCCGCTGGGCGGCGATGGACTGCAGCACCCCCGCGCCCGCGATCAGGAATCCCAACCCCATCAGCATGCAGACGAAGTACGCTGCGGGCGGCAGCGGGTCGGCGCCCAGGAACAGCGGGGCGACCGTCGCCAAGGTGGCCACCGCGCCCACGAGGAAGACGATGGCGCCGATGCGTACCAGCAGATCCCCGTCCCGGGGCGTTTCGTTACTCACCTGACCAGGGTAGTTCCCTAGGCGTCGGCGTGAAGGCCCCATCGCCGCACGGACGAGGACGTCTTGTCACCGGGCCCAGGACCATTAGCCTTGGGGGGAGCGGGTCTTGCGACCCGCTGTAGTGCTATCAAGACCCGTTTTTCCGTTGATTACAGACGTTTTCCGTTATTCCGACGAGACACGAGGACGAGGACAGACGTGCCTACCGGCAAGGTCAAGTGGTTCAACAGTGAGAAGGGCTTCGGCTTTCTCTCCCGTGACGACGGCGGCGACGTCTTCGTGCACTCCTCGGTGCTCCCGGACGGGGTCGACGCCCTCAAGCCCGGACAGCGTGTGGAGTTCGGCGTCGTGGCCGGCCAGCGTGGCGACCAGGCGCTCACCGTGACACTCCTCGAACCCGCCCCGTCGGTCGCGGCGGCGCAGCGCCGCAAGCCCGATGAGCTGGCGTCGATCGTCCAGGACCTCACGACTCTCCTGGAGAACGTCACCCAGCAGCTGGAGCGCGGCCGCTACCCCGACAAGGCCCACGGCTCCAAGATCGCCGACATGCTCCGCGCGGTGGCCGACCAGCTCGACGTCTGACGCCACCGCCCGGCGGCGGGCCCGGCCGGTGACGCTCCCCGGCCCGGGCCCCGCTGCGCTCTCAGACGAACGCGCTCAGACGACCACTCCCAGGCGATTGCTCTCAGACGAACGCCAGCGCGTCCGGGCCGAGGGGCGGCACCAGCCCCTCGGCCGCGGCGCGGGTGAGCAGGCCGCGCACCGCGGCGTAGCCGGCCTCGCCCAGGTCGGCCGTGAACTCATTGACGTACAGCCCGATGTGCTGGTCGGCGACGGCCGGGTCCATCTCCTGCGCGTGCTCCAGCACGTACGGCCGGGAGGCTTCCGGGTCGTCCCACGCCATGCGGACGGACGCCCGGGCGGCGTCCGCCAGCTCCCGCAGCCGGGCCGCGCCCAGCGAGCGCTTGGCGATGATCGCGCCCAGCGGGATGGGCAGCCGGGTCGTGGCCTCCCAGTGCTGCCCCATGTCGGCCAGGCAGGCCAGGCCGTAGTCCCGGTACGTGAAGCGCGCCTCGTGGATGACCAGGCCGGCGTCCACCTTGCCGTCCCGCACGGCCGGCATGATCTCGTGGAACGGCAGCACGACGACCTCGCCGACGCCGCCCGGCACCTCGGCGGCGGCCCACAGCCGGAAGAGCAGGTACGCCGTCGAGCGCTCGCTCGGCACGGCGACCGTCTTCCCGGCCAGCGAGGCGGCCTCGCCCGGCTCCCGGGTGAGCACCAGCGGCCCGCAGCCCCGGCCCAGGGCGCCGCCGCACGGCAGCAGCGCGTACTCCTCCAGCACCCATGGCAGCACCGCGTACGACACCTTGAGCACGTCGAACTCACCGCGCTCGGCCATGCCGTTGGTGATGTCGATGTCGGCGAAGGTCACGTCGAGGGCGGGGGCCCCGGGGACGCGGCCGTGCGCCCACGCCTCGAAGACGAACGTGTCGTTCGGGCAGGGCGAGTAGGCGATCTTGAGCGGCTCGCTCATGGGGTGACCTCGGATCTCTCGGCTGAGTACGCGGCGAGCGCGGGGGAGAGCTGCCGGAAGGCGGCCGCGAGCGCGCCCAGCGCCTCGCCGATCCGCCAGGCGGCGCGGTCGCGCGGCCCCACGGGGTTGGACACGGCGCGGAGCTCCAGCACGGGCACCCCGTGCGCGGCGGCCGCCTCGGCCACCCCGAAGCCCTCCATGGCCTCGGCCAGCGCCCCCGGGTGCCGCGCGGCGAGCTCCGCGGCCCGGGCGGCGGAGCCCGTCACCGTCGAGACCGTCAGCACGGTGCCGGGCCGGGCACCGGTCGCCCCGGCCACGGCGGCCACGAGGGCGGCCGGCGGGCGGTGCTCGACGGTTCCGAAGCCCAGGTCCGTGACCGGCAGGAAGCCCTCGGGGGTCTCGGCCCCCAGATCGGCGGCCACGATCGCGTCGGACACCACCAGGGAGCCCACCGGTGCGCCGGGCACGGTCGGGGAGCCGGTCAGGCCGCCGCCGATGCCGGCGGAGACCACCAGGTCGTAGGGGCTGCCGGAGAGCGCGGCGGCCGTCAGCGCGGTCGCCGTCCCCGCGGCGGCGGCAGCGGGGCCGACCCCGGCCGCCAGCGCGTCGAGGACCACCGGAGGCGCCCCGGGTCCGGCCGGTGCGCGCCGGTGCAGCGCGAAGCCCGGCACGGCGGTCTCCAGCGGTGCCGCCGGGCCGGAGGTGACGGCGTCACGCTCCGCGGCCACGGCGGTGACGACGAGAACGCGCATCGGCCGGCCCCCTGCGGTGGTGGAAGGACGGACCGTCAGGACTTGCGCTCGACGTCGAAGTTCCACACGCCCAGCGCCTTGCCGGAGGAGACCTCGACAATGCTGATCTTGGTCTTGTCCGCGGCCGGCGCGCCCTGGCCGCCCGAGAAGAAGGCGCTGGCCGGGATGGTCCGGTACGTCTTGGTGTTGGGCTCCTCGGGCACCGGACGTCCGTTGACGAAGAGCGACCAGCCCTTGTCCGCGATCTCCGGCTCCACACCGAAGCGGATCTTGTCGTCCATGTCGGCCTTGATGGTCTTCGAGTCGCCCTCCAGGCACTTGGCGACCTCGGCGGGCTTCATCCCGTCACCGTCCTCGAAGCAGGCGGCCTCGGACGTCACCGTGGACGTCCCGACGGTCACCGTGGCCATCGGTGTCGGCTTGTCGCAGGCGGAAAGGACGATGAGCCCGAAGGACACGGCCCCGACGGCGGCAGCGGCACGGCGGCGCTTGCCCCGGAAAAACGCAGCGGTCATACGGGCAGGCTATAGGGCCCCTCCCGTCACGCCACGCGCGGGTGCGGCGAGCCGCGCCGGGCCGCGTTCAGCAGCCCCCGTACGGCAGTGGCCACACCGAGGGTGAGGACCCCCGCCGCGACCGACATGCCCAGTACTCCGTTGAGGGGCAACAGGATCCCGATCGCGCCGCCGACCACCCAGGACATCTGCAGCAGCGTCTCGGACCGGGCGAACGCGGACGTCCGCACCTCCTCCGGCACGTCGCGCTGGATCAGCGAGTCCAGCGACTGCTTGCCCAGCGCCTGCGAGATGCCCGCCACGGCCGCCACCATGACCACGAGGAACGCGCTGAAGAGCACCGCCGCCGACACCGCCGTGCCCAGCGACACCGTCAGCACCAGCGCGATGGTCTTCTCCGGCCCGCGCGAGCGCAGCAGCGCCCCGATCGCCGTGCCCAGGGCGTTGCCCGCCCCCGCCGCGACCGCGACGACACCCAGCGAGAACGCCGGGCTCAGCCCCCCGATCGGATGCACGCGCAGCATGAACGCCAGGAAGAAGGTGAGGAACCCGGACAGCATGCGCATGGCGCTGTTCGCCTGGAGGGCGTGCAGCACCGAGCTGCCCACCGTGCGCAGCCCCGGCCGGGGGCGCCGCGCGGCGCGCTTGCCGTTCTTGTACGCGTTCTTCCGGGCCGGCAGGTGGTGCCGGTGCTCGCCCGACACCAGCCGGGCCCGCGCCTCGCCCTTGGCCGAGTCGACCTTGTGCGGCAGTGAGAAGGACAGCACCGTGCCCAGGGCGAACACGGCGAATGCCCCGTACAGCGGATATTCCGGCCCGATGTGGTGCAACCCCGCCCCCAGCGGGGCCGCCAGACCCGTGGCCAGGAGCCCACCGAGCGTCACCCGGGAGTTCGCCTTCACCAAAGAGATGCGCGGTGGCAGCAGACGGGGCACGACCGCCGAACGCACCACCCCGTACGCCTTCGACGCCACCAGTACGCCGAGCGCCGCCGGATACAGCTCCAGCCCGCCCGTCGCCACCGCCCCCGACATCGTCAGCGCCAGCAGCGCCCGCGTCAGCATCGAGCCCGCCATCGCCGCCCGGCGGCCGTGCGGGATCCGGTCCAGCAGCGGCCCGATCACCGGGGCCAGGAGCGCGAAGGGCGCCATGGTGACCGCCAGATACAGCGCCACCCGGCCCCGCGCCTGGTCCGTCGGCACCGAGAAGAACACCGTGGACGCCAGCGCCACGGTGATCATCATGTCGCCCGCGGAATTCACCGCGTGCAGCTCGATCAGCTTGCCCAGCCCCGACTCGCCCGCGCCGTGCGCGTGCGTGGCCCTGCGGACACCCCGGCCCGCCCAGGAGAAAGGGGCGCGCAGCAGCCGGCCGGCGCCCCGGGCCGTACGGCGGAGCGGACCGCCTTCGGCTGACCGGATGGCACTCACCTCGCCATACTGCCCCAACCCGCGCCGCGCATGGCACGTTCGGCACATCCCCGGGGCGCGCACGTCACGCGGTGGGAGGGCTCGCCGAAGCCCGGGTATCCCCCGGGTGTCCTCGCGGGGTAGCGTGCGTAGCGCGCCACCGGCGGTTGTTCTTGGCCGCGCTCCGAGTCTCGATCCCGCAGAATAGGGAGTGACTAGGTGCGCCCGAGGCCGTTCGGGCGCGGACGTCGACGCGGTCCTCCGGTCCGCTCCGTCCGCCGACCCGGCCGTTCGGCAGGCGCACTCGTGAGACGGCGTGGAAGAGAGAATCGATTCTTGTGAGTGCTGCGATGCGAAGCCGTACCCCGGACCGCCTGTGCGCCGAGGCGGTCGAACCGGCCCGTGCGGCGGCCGAGGAGGCCGCGCTGCCGGGCACGGTCGGCGACCACGTGGAGGCCGCCGCCGACGGGGACCGCGTCGTCACCCACTACTTCGCCTGCCTGGACCCCGCCTACCGCGGCTGGCGCTGGGCGGTGACCGTCGCCCGCGCCTCCCGCGCCAAGGCCGTCACCCTGGACGAGACCGTCCTGCTGCCCGGGCCCGACGCCCTCCTGGCACCCGAGTGGGTGCCCTGGAGCGAGCGGCTGCGCCCCGGCGACATGGGCCCCGGCGACCTGCTGCCCACCGAGGCCGACGACCTGCGCCTGGAGCCCGGCTGGACCGGTGAGGACGCCCCGCCGCCGAACTCGGCCGTCGCCGAGGAGATGGACCGGCTCGCCGAGCTGGAGGACGCCGACGTCACCGTCGGCTCCCCCGCCGCCCAGGCCGTGCCGCCCGCCCGCGGCTCCATCGCCGCCGTCGCCGAAGAGCTCGGCATGCGCCGTGCCCGGGTCCTCTCCCGCTACGGCCTCTACTCCGCCGCCGACCGCTGGGACGAGGTGCACGGCGCCAAGACCCCGATGGCCCAGGCGGCCCCCGCCTCCTGTGTGAGCTGCGGCTTCCTCGTCCGCATCGGCGGCTCGCTCGGTCAGGCGTTCGGCATCTGCGCCAATGAGTTCGGCCCGGCCGACGGCCAGGTCGTCTCCCTCGCCTACGGCTGCGGCGGCCACTCCGAAGCGGCGGTCATGCCGAAGCCGCCGCGCCCTTCGGCGCCGGTCATCGACGAGACCCTGGTCGACCCGATGCCGCTGCGGGCGACGGGGCGGGGATCGGTGGACGATACGGCTCCGCCGGAGGATCTGGGGCATTCCTAGGCGTTTTCGCCTCCGGCGGGGGCGGGTGTTCTGTGGTGCGAGGGCCCACCCCCTCCTGCCGTTTGCCGCCGACGGCGGGTGAGTCCCGCGGGTGAGGGTGCCTGTTCGGGTGCGGTGCCGGGCGGGCGGGGTGGGGGAGGACCCGCCGCGGTAGCGGCGGGCACCGCGGGCGGCGGTTCGCCGCCGATGGCGGGTGAGCCCCGCTGGTGACGGTGCCGATCGGGCGCGAGTGCCGGGCGGGCGGGGTGGGGGAGGACCCGCCGCGATAGCGGCGGGCAGCCGCGCACGGCGGAGCGGTACGTTCACCGCAGACGCGAAGCCACAGCGGCCAGCGACAGCGCAGGGAGACGACACGTGAGCGGCACGGCAATGGTGCGAGGCACAGTCGAGGGTGCGGACCCCTTCGGGACCGCACGGCTGCGCCGCGGCGTGCTGGACGCCTGGGCGGCGAGCCCCGCCCGGTTCCGGGAGGACGCCAACGCCGAGGAGGACCTCGCGCTGGGCGGCTACCGCGACCGCCTCGTCGTGGAGCTCGCCCAGAACGCCGCCGACGCCGCTGCCCGCGCCGGCGTCCCCGGCCGGCTCCGCCTGACCCTGCACCCCGCGCGTCCCGGCGAGCCCGCCGTGCTGGCCGCCGCCAACACCGGCGACCCCCTCGACGCCGCGGGCGTCGAATCCCTGTCCACCCTGCGGGCCTCAGCCAAGCGCGAGAGCGGCGAGGCCGTCGGCCGGTTCGGGGTCGGGTTCTCCGCCGTGCTGGCCGTCAGCGACGAGCCGGCCCTCGTCGGCCGCACCGGCGGCGTCCGCTGGTCGCTGGCCGAAGCGGGCGCCCTCGCGGCGGACGCCGCGGCCGGCGCCCCCGCGCTGGCCGAGGAGATCCGCCGCCGCGCCGGCCACGTGCCGCTGCTGCGCCTCCCGCTGCCCGCCGAGGGCACCGCGCCCGACGGCTACGACACCGTCGTCGTCCTCCCGCTGCGCGACGGCGCCGCCGAGGACCTGACCCGGCGTCTGCTGGCCGGGATCGACGACGCGTTGCTCCTGGCCCTGCCCGGCCTGGCCGAGGTCGTCGTGGAGGCGGGCGACGGTGTGCGGACGCTGACGCGGCGCCAGGAAGGCCCGTACGTCCTCATCGACGACACCGCGCGCCCCGCCACGGCCCGCTGGCGCGTCGAGCGCACGGGCGGACCGCTGGACGCCGAGCTGCTCGCCGACCGGCCCGTCGAGGAGCGGCTGCGCCCCCACTGGTCGGTGACCTGGGCGGTCCCGGTGGGCGCCGACGGCGCCCCCGAGCGGCCCCGGACCGCCCCCGTGCTGCACGCCCCCACGCCCACGGACGAGCCCCTGGGCCTCCCCGCGCTCCTCATCGCCACCTTCCCCCTGGAGCCGACCCGCCGGCACACCGCCCCCGGCCCGCTCACGAACTTCCTCACCGAGCGGGCGGCCGAGTCCTACGCCGAGCTGCTGCGCGACTGGCACCCCGTCTCGACCGGCACCCTCGGCCTCGTCCCGTCCCCCCTGGCCCAGAGCCCCCTGGACGCGGAGGTGCGCCGCCTCGTCCTCGACCGGCTGCCCAGGGTCCCCTTCCTGCCGGGCGCGGCCATGGACAACGGCACCCTGGAGACCCCCGGCGGCATCGAGGGCATCCCCTGGACCGAGGGGCCGGACGCCGCCACGGGCCGCGCGGCGCGCCCCGCGGCCGGCGAGTCCGCCGACGTCTGGGACGACGCCCTCACGGACACCTCCCCGGGCACGTACGCCCTGCGGCCCCTCGACGCCGAGGTCGTCGAGGGCGCGGGCGCGGAGACCGCCCGCGTGCTCGGCGAGCTGTTCCCCAGCCTGCTGCCCGCCGGCCTGGAGCGCCGCCCCGAGCTGCGGGCCCTCGGCGTCGCCCGGGTGTCGCTCGGCGAGGTCGTCGACCGCCTCGCGGGCGTCGAGCGCGACGCCGCCTGGTGGTGGCGGCTCTACGACAGCCTCGCCGGCGTCGACCCGGACCGCCTCAGCGGCCTGCCCGTCCCCCTGGCGGACGGCCGGACGGCCGTCGGGCCGCGCCAGGTGCTGCTCCCGCCCCCGGACGGCGGGGACCCGGAGCGCACCGCGCGGCTCTCCCGGCTCGGCCTGAAGGTCGCCCACCCCGAGGCCGCCCACCCGCTGCTGGAGAAGCTCGGCGCCACCCCGGCCTCGCCCCGCGCGATCCTGACGACACCTCAGGTCCGGGCGGCCGTCGCGAACTCCCTCGACGAGGGGGACATCTGGGACGAGGACGCCCTCGGCGCGGACGCCCTGGCCGAAACCGTCCTGGAACTCGTCCGCGATGCGAACCTGGCCCCAGGCGATGAACCCTGGCTCGGCGCCCTCGCCCTCCTCGACGAGGACGGCGAGCTCGCCCCCGCCGGGGAGCTCGTCCTGCCCGGCAGCGCCTTCGAGCGCGTCATCCGCCCCGGCGAACTCGCCGCGTGCGACGCCGCCCTCGCCGAGCAGTGGGGCGAGCAGCCGCTCACCGCCGTGGGCGTCCTGGCCACCTTCGCGCTCGTCCGGGCCACCGACGTCGTCCTGGACCCCGACGAACTCGAACCCCGCGACGGCGACTTCGCCGAGCCGGACGACGTGGGCCTGCTGGACGCCGTCGACGTCTGGTGCGAGGACGTCCTCGACACCCTGCCCGACACGCCCGTGCCGCCCGTGGCCACCGAGATCGTGGCCGTCCGCGACCTGGACCTCGTCGACGACGACGCCTGGCCGCAGGCCCTCGCCCTGCTCGCGCAGCCGCCCCTGCGGGACGCCCTGACCGCCCCGGTCCGGGTGCTGCTGCCGGACGGCACGACGGAGTCGGTGCGCCCGTACACCGCGTGGTGGCTGCGCGGCCACCCCGTCCTCGACGGCCGCCGCCCCGCCGGGCTGCGCGCCGCGGGCGGCGACCCGCTGCTGGCCGGCCTGTACGAGGCGGCCGACGTGGCCGGTCTCGTCGACGACCAGGTGCTGCGGGCCCTGGGCGTCCGCACCTCCGTCGCCGCCCTGCTCGATGAGCCGGGCGGCGCCGCCGAGCTGCTGGCGCGCCTGGCCGACGCGGAGCGCCCGGTGGGCGCGGCCCAGCTGCACGCGCTCTACGGGGCCCTGTCCGGCCTCGACCCCGACGAGGTGACCCTGCCGGACGACCTGCGGGCCGTCGTGGACGGCGAGGTGACGGTCGTGGACGCGAGCGAAGCGCTGGTCGCCGACGCCCCTGATTTGCTGCCCCTGACGGCCGGGCACCCGCTGCTGCCGGTGGCGCCCGCCCGCTCGGCCGACCTGGCAGAGCTGCTGCAGGTCCGGAAGGTCAGCGAGGTCTTCCCGGTGGTCGTCCCGGCGGGCGACGGCGCTCTCCGCCAGGTCCCGGCCGCGGTCCGCGAACTGCTGCCGGGGGCCCCGGCGACGTACGTCGAGCACGAGGAGCTCGTGGTCGGCGGCACGGAGCTCGACTGGCGCCACGGCCCGGACGGCGTGCTGCACGCGACGACGCTGGAGGGCGTGGCGGCGGGCCTGGCGTGGGCGGCGGGCGCGTGGGCGCGCCGCTTCGAGGCGGCGGCGCTCCTGGAGGACCCTGCGAGGTCGTCGGAGCTGGCGGAAGCGCGCTGGTTCGACTAGTCCTTGCCGGTCCGCTGCGCGGGGCGTTGCCGGGTTTCTCGCCGTTGCCCCTGCGGGGGGCCGCTCCGCTGCGCGGGGCTGTCAATGTGCGGGGGTGGGTCTCCGCGGGCCTGTTGTCGGGGCTGCTTCGCTTTACGCCCCGAC
>NZ_JBEYZW010000130.1:0-14880 GCF_040646215.1 Streptomyces sp. NPDC046215
GGTTGCGTGCCCCCCCCCGGACGGGATGTTTGGGGCTGATCGACCCCCACACCAGCCTGTCCGGCGCTTGAGGACGCGCCCGCAGGGCGCTCGCCGCCGCAGGCGGCAACTGCGAACGCGCCGTAGGCGACACCGCCCGCCGCCGCAGGCGGCAACGACGGCCCGCGGCCCGCGGCAGGCGGAAGGCGGCAACGAGCCCCCCCCTGGACCGGCGGCCGCCCCCCGCTCACCTCACCAACTCCCGCTCCAGCGGCGTCCGGAAGCGTGGCGTGACCCGGATCGGGCCCAGCCAGGCGGCCAGCCGGGCGGCCTCCTCCTCGATCGCGGCGGCCGCCTCGCGCCCCGTGTCCACCAGTGGCCGCCAGACGATCCCGCCGTCGGCGCGCTGCGCCCAGCCGCCCACGATCCGGCCGTCCCACCAGACGGTGGGTCCGATGTTGCCGGCGCGGTCGAAGAGCGCGGGCACCTGGTCCGGCGACAGGTACCAGTCGCGGCCCCGCCAGCCCATGGCGGTGGGGTCGAGGCCGGGCAGGAGGGCCGCCCACGGCCCGGCCGGGCCCTCCTCGCCGCCCTCCGGACCCCCGGAGAGGTCGCCGGGCAGGTCGCCGGGGAGAACGAAGCCGGTGCCTTCCGTCAGCTCCACGTCCACGGCGCCCACGTCGGCCAGCGCCTTGCGGGTGTCGCCGAGCGTCCAGCCCGTCCACCACTTCAGGTCCGCCTCCGTCGCCGGGCCGAACGCGGCGAGCCAGCGCCGCGCCAGCTCCGCCTTCGCCTCCCGCACCGGAATCTCGGGCAACTGCGGCACGGGCGCCCACGCGTACATGCTGCTCGTCCACGAGCCGCGCGGCCGGCTGCGCCGCACGTGCCCGTCGGAGGCCAGCAGCCGCAGCAGCCGGCTGCCGACGCTCTGCCGCCCTTCGTACGGCTTGCCGGGGGACACCACGATCGTCTCCCGCAGGGCGGGCACGTCCGCGGCCAGCTCGGCCGTCGTCGCCTCGCCGCGCGCGGCCAGGGCGGCCAGGACCTCGCGCTCGGTGCGGGCGAGCCGCCGCTCGTCCCAGGCGCTGCCGGCGCCCTCCCGCAGGAACTTCAGGAACTGGGCCCGCTCGCGGTCCGCGACGGCCCGGGCGGTGGAGGAGTTGACGTACGGGGCGAGCTCCGAGCTCACGGCGAAGAGGGTGCGCCGCATGGACAGCAGCTTCACCAGCGTCACGTCCTCGTACAGCGCCCGCTCCACCTCCGCCGGGGACGGCTCCGCGAGCCGGGCGCACGCGGACAGGTACACGGTCGCGGCGTCGGTGGCGTGCAGGGCGACGAGGGCGTCCGCCACGTCCTCGGCGCGGGCGGCGCGCCGGCCCGGCGCCAGGAGGTGGCGGTGGCCGAGGCGGGCCCGGCGCTGTGCGTCGGTGATGCGGGGCCTGAGACTGGTGGGGCGACTGCTCATGAGGCGAGGCTAAGAGGCATATAGGTCGGATCCTGTCCTAAGGCGGCCTGTCCGGCGGGTCACGGGGGCGCCCCACCGCCGCGCGGCGCAGGCGGCAAAACGACGGCCCGCAGTCGAAACCCGCCGGACCGACCCCAGGCCGCCTGTCCGCGCGGCAAGCGTCACGGGACCAGCCAGGGCTCCTGCGGCAGGGGCGCGCCGGTCTCGACGAAAGTCTTCAGGTTGGACAGCACGGCCGCCCAGCCGGACGCCGCCTCGTCGCGCTCGGCCGCGTCGGCCAGCTCCTCGTGGGTCACGGTCAGCCGGACGATCTCTCCGTAGGGCTGGACGTCGAACGTGACCCGGGACGGCTCGCTCCTGACCGGCTCCTCGTCCGGCGCGGCCCAGGTGGTGACCAGCCGCAGCGGCGGGACGCTCTCGACGACCGTGCCGACGACGTCGGCGATGCCCGAGCCGTCGGTCCGCCGGTGCTCCCAGGCGGAGCCGGGCTGCCAGTCCGAGACGTTGCTGTGCCCCCAGTAGGCGGCGGACAGATCGGCGTCGGTCAGCGCGCGCCAGACCGCCTCCGGGGAGCTCTCGATATAGGTGACGTACACGAATGACGGCTTGTCGGCCATGGCGTCCTCCGCTCGTTGCCTCAGTGCGCCGGGCGTCCGGAGGCGCGGGCGCTCGCCCGCCTCGCTTCCACCGCTCCTCAATCCATTACCCGCCTGTCAATCGGGGCGCGCCACCGGGCGGACGGCCCCGGGAACGTCGAGGGCCCGCGTGAGAGCCGTGACCCGGGAGCACGTCACCGTGTACGGGGTGCCGGCCGGGTGCAGGGTGAGGACGGCCACCACGGAGCGGTCGCCGGCGCCCACGGTGCCGGTGGTGTGCAGCGCCGGACGGGCCAGGTCCACGTGGTCCGCCCCCGCGGTGCGTCCGCTCGGCGGAAACCCGGACCAGCCCTGCTTCACCGCCCACGGCTGACCGAACGCGGCGGCGATGCCGAAGTGCTGGTCGAAGCCGTCCGTGCCCAGGCGCGTGCAGCGCCGCAGGCCGCCCATGACGAGCTCGCGCACGGGGTCCGGCGCGGCGTCCAGCAGGTGCCGGTAGATCCGCACGGTGTCGGCCGCGGTGAGCGCCGAGTACCCCCAGTACTCCGGGAAGGCCGGCGGCGGCCCGGCGGTGCCCGTCAGGCCGAGCCGGGTGACCATGCGGGTGATGATGGCGGAGCGCCCGTTGTGGTCCCAGTAGTGACCGGCCGCCCCGTCGTCGCTGCGGGCCAGCATCAGCTCCAGCCGGGCCCGGTCGGCGGGCGTCAGACGGAAGGCCGGGCCGCGGTGCCACAGATGGTCGAGGGCGATGAGCAGCTTGACCACCGATGCCGACCGGAAGGGGGCGTCCGCGTTCAGCCGCTCCGCGAAGGTGTTCGATCGACGGTCGAACACGACGATGCCGGCGGTCGTCCCCGCCGGCACCTCGTTACTGCCCGGGCCTGCCACGGTAGTCCCCCGTTCCCCCGCGATTGCCCTCACTCCCAGGGTGGGGGAGGCCCGGTGGTCCGGCCAAAGCATTCGACCCAGATCTAATGCGGCTGGTCGGCGCGGCATCCGAAACGGTGGCCTCAGGTCAGCGGGCGGCCGTTGAGCAGATCCGAGCCGAGCGGGGTGAGCGTGTGGAGCACGGCGCCGCCGGTCCGCCGGGTGACGATGAGACCCGCTTCCCGCAGTACGGAGACGTGGTGGCTGGCCGTGGCGGGCGTGATGTCGGCGGACCGGGCCAGCTCGGTCGTGGACCCGCCCTCGGCGATCGTCTCCAGCAGGGTCGCGCGCGTGCGCCCCAGCAGGGCGACGAGCCCCTTCCCGGCGGGGCCGCGGGTCCGGTCGTGGGCGAGCTGGGTGGGCTGGTGCTCGATCGGGTAGACGACGACCGGCGGCAGGTCGTGGTTCCTGAGGACGGTGGGTGCCCGCCAGCAGAAGAACGACGGCAGGAGCAGCAGGCCCTGGCCGTTGAGATGCAGATCGCCGTGCACGTGCGGCCCGTGCAGGATCAGCACGGGTGACTGCCACTCCAGCCCGGGGTGCAGCATCCGCATCATGTGGTCGAAGGAGTCCGTGGGTACGTCACTGGCGGCCCGGGTCCGGGCGGCCAGATCGGCGCCCACCTCCGCTTGCAGCCGCGGCCAGTAAGGGGCGAGCGCCAGCCGGTGATAGGTGTGGATCGCCTGGCCGAGGTCCCGCAGGGCCTCGACGTCCCCCTCGGCGAGCTCGCGCACGCACGGCGACAGCCGCTGCTGCGAGGCGGCCAGCAGCGCCAGGTCACCCCGCAGCCGGCTGCGCGGCGTGGACAGCAGGGCGCTGACTCCGAGGTCGATGCCGCCGGTGGCCGCCGCGGGGGTCAGGAAGTCCGGCGAGTACCCGCGCGGCGGCGCCAGCGCGAGGAGGGGCCGCATGCTCCGGCTCAGCCGGCCCCTGACCTCGCGCCGCCACTGGCCGAACACCAGCGGCCCGTCGTTGGTCTGCAGCATGTGCAGGCTCAGCAGCACCTCCCACATCGGGTCGGGCGCCTGGGCCAGCCTCGTCTGCGTGATGTCGTCGCTGCTGAAATGGATGCGCAGTGCCACGGATCCCGCCCCCTCGGTCCGGCGGGCGCTCCGGTGGTGGTGCGTTCGCCGGTACCGCTCCCATGGTCCGCGCGGGACGCGGGCAGTTCAATCACCCACAGCGCCATGTTCGAGCCATCCGGTGGGGCGGCCGGAGGCCGTGGGTCAGCAGAACTCGGCGTCGATGATGTCGGCGGTGGCCGGAGTCGTCAGGAACACATCGGTGGAGAAGTGGGTGACGATGCGGTGGGACCCGTCCCGGGTGGAAAGGGCCGCCACCTCGGTGCCGGGGACGCTGCCGTTGTGACCCCACAGCTCCGTCCCGCAGGACGTGCGGTACGTGACGAGTCCCAGCCCGGCTCCCACGTAACCGCTCGTGCCGATCGGGCGCGTGGTGGTCATCTCCTTCATCTGCGCGGGCGGCAGCAGAACACCGCGCAACAGCGCGCTGTAGAAGCGGTCGAGATCGCCCGTAGTACTGATGAGGTCACCGTTCGCCCAGTAGACCGAGGGGTTGAACTCGGTGACGTCGTGGGCCTTCAGCTCCGGATCGTCGGCGAACCCCGTGTAGCCGCGTCCGGCCGGGCCGGGGACCTTGCTGTCCGCGCCGGGCAGGAAGGTGGAGCGGAGGCCGAGCGGCTTGATGATGCGCTGCCGCGCCTCGCTCTCGTACGGGCGGCCCGTCACCCGCTCGACGACCATGGCCGCCAGGGTGTAATTGGTGTTCGAATACGTCCAGTCGGAACCCGGCGGGAAGTAGGGCCGATGGGCCATGGCGATACGGACCAGCTGCTCGGGCTTCCAGGTGTCGTAGCGGTGCTTCAGGAACGCCATGCCGCCGAGGTGCACCGCGGGGTCGGCCGTGTAGCTGTAGATCCCGCTGGTGTGGTTGAGGAGCTGCCGGACAGTGATCTTGCTGCCGTCGTTGCCGTTGCCGCGGACGAGACCGGGCAGCCACTTCTCGACCGTGTCGTCGCTGTCGAGTCTCCCCTCGGCCTCCAGCTGGAGGACGACGGTCGCGACGAAGGACTTGCCGACGCTCCCGGCCCGGAACCGCTCCCCGGCCCGGGGCTTGCGGTCCGTGTCCATCTCGGCGGCTCCGGCCGCGCCGACCCACGGGCCGCCGCCGTCCTGGACGCGGGCCAGCGCCCCGGGAACCCCCTTGCCGACGGCGGCGTCCAGCGCCGCCTGTGCCCGCTCATGCCCTCCGGCTCTCCCGGAGGGCGCGGCCTGCGCGGACGCGGGCGCCGGCAGCGCGCCGGCCAGCGCGGCCGTCATCACGGTCGCCCAGAGCGCCGCCCGGATCGTACGTAATGCCATGGATCTCTCCCTGTCATCGATGCCGGCCGGCGGCCGGCTCCCCCATGATCGCTCCCTGCAAGGGAGTTCAGGAGGGAGCGTCGCCGTCGCGCGGCGACGCCGGAAGAGCACGCGGGGGCGATGCGGCCCGGCGCGGCCCGGTGCGGCACGGCCCGGTGTGGCACGGCGCGGAAAACGCCGAAGGCCCCGCCGGTGTCTCGGCGGGGCCTTCGGTCTGCTGTGCACTCGGCAGGATTCGAACCTGCAACCTCTTGATCCGTAGTCAAGTGCTCTATCCGTTGAGCTACGAGTGCGTGGTGCGGGAACAACCTTACAGGAAGTTTTGCGGGGTAATCGCACGGCTGAGCCCGCGCGGGCCGTGGCGTCGCTCACCACCGCCCCCGGCCGGAACTGCCCGGACCGGAGACGCTGGGACATTTTTCCGAGACGGAAGGCCATTCTCCGGCTCGTCCGGGCTTCCTACGGTTGAGGCATCAACCCGAACACCAATGAGGGAGTGCCCCCGTGCGTGCTGTCATCCAGAAGTCCTTCGGCGGACCCGAAGTCCTTGAGGTCGTGGAGGCCGAGCGGCCCGAGCCGCTCGCCGCCGAGGTGCTGGTGCGCGTGCACGCCGCCGCGGTGAACCCCGTGGACGTGGCCGTCCGGGCCGGGAGCTTCCCGCTGCTGGGCGAGCCGCCCTTCGGCGTCGGCTGGGACATCTCCGGCGTCGTCGAGGAGGCCGCCCCCGGGTCCCGCTTCAGGGCCGGCGACGAGGTCTACGGCATGCCGTTCTTCCCGCGCGCGGCGAACGGCTACGCCGAGTACGTCGCCGTGCCCTCGCGGCAGGTGGCCCGCAAGCCCGCCTCGCTCGACCACGTGCACGCCGCCGCCCTCCCGCTGGCCGCGCTCACCGCCTGGCAGGGCCTCGTGGACGCCGCGCGGGTGTCGGAGGGCGACCGGGTCCTGGTGCACCGCGCCGCCGGCGGCGTCGGCCACCTCGCTGTGCAGATAGCGAAGGCCCGCGGCGCCCACGTGATCGCCCTGGCGAGCGCGGCCCGGCACGACTTCGTGCGTGGCCTCGGTGCCGACGAGGTGATCGACTACAAGGTCACCGACTTCACCGAGGCGGTACGGAACGCGGACGTGGTCTTCGACTCCACGTCCCAGGGCGAGCGCTCCCTGGCGGTGCTGCGCCCCGGCGGCACGCTCGTCAGCATCATGGAGCACTACGACCGCGATCTCGCCGCGAAGGTCGAAGCGGCCGGCTACCGCTTCGCGGGCATCTCGGTGGAGCCGGACTACGCGGCGCTGGAGGCGATTGCCGAGCTCGTCGACGCCGGAAAGGTCCGCCCGCACGTCTGCGCGACGTTCCCGCTGGCCGAGGCCGGCCGGGCCCACGAGCTGGTCGGGTCGGGCCGGGCCCAGGGCAAGGTCGTCCTGACCGTCGGCTGACCGGCCGCCCGTAGGGTGGACGGCCGAGGCGAACGAGGGAGCCGGCGAATGGACATCCTGACCGAAGCGGTGGGCTCGATGCGGACCGGGCAGCCGGTGTCCGTCCGCACCGAGGGCCGTGCGCCGTGGGGGCTGCGGCTGCCCCCGGTCGCGGGAGCGGGCTTCCACGTGGTGCTGTACGGCACCTGCTGGCTGCTGCCCCTGGAGGACTCGCCCCCGCACCTGCAACCGGTCCCGCTCAGCCCCGGCGACGTGGTCTTCCTGCGCGACGGGGGCGGCCACATCCTCGCCGACCACCCCTCCACCCCGGCCGAGGACGAACAGCCCGGGCAGATCCGGCCGGGCTCGCCGATCGGCACGGTCACCGTGGGCGGCGACGGCCCCCGCACCAGCTTGCTGTGCGGGAACTACCACCTCGACCAGGGGCGGCCGCACCCGCTGGTCCGCCAGCTGCCCGAGGTGATCCACCTGCCGACGCGGCACGGCCGCCACCCCGAGCTGAGCGCCGCGGTCCAGCTGCTCGGCGCGGAGGTGGAGAACCCCCGGCTCGGCTCGTCCGGCATCGTGCCCGCGCTCATCGACTCGCTGCTGCTCTACATCCTGCGGGCCTGGCTGGACGATCAGCCCGCGGCGGCGGCCGAGGGCTGGGCCGCAGCCCTCGGGGACACGGCGGTCGCACCGGCCCTGGCCGCCATCCACGGGGACCCCTCAGCGCAGTGGACCGTCGAGTCGCTGGCGGACCGGGCCGGGCTCTCCCGCGCGGCCTTCGCCCGCCGGTTCACCGCCCTCGTCGGCGAGCCGCCCATGGCCTACCTGACCCGCTGGCGGATGACGACGGCCGCACGGCTCCTGCGCGAGTCCGACGACCCGCTGGCCACGGTCGCCGCCCGCACGGGCTACGGCTCCGAGTTCGCCTTCGCGAAAGCCTTCAAGCGCGAGTACGGCCTGGCGCCCGGCGGCTACCGGCGGGGGGCCCGGACGGCCGGCGAGGGCCTGGCCGTCGCCACGTAGGGCCGACCGGCCGGCCGTGGGGCGCACCACCGCTGCGCGGCGGTGACCTCGATCTCCCCCAGCTACCGCTGGGGGTGCCCCCAGACGGGTTGCTGTGCCTTGTCCGCCCGCAGGGCGCTCGCCGCCGCAGGCGGCAACAACAAGCCGGCAGCTGAAAACCCGCCGGACAGGCACCACCCCGGCGGCCGCTGCCTGATTGTCAGTGGTCGGCCTTAAGTTGATGGAGCAGTGGGGGGAACGGCTTCCCGGGCGCGCCGGTTCGGCGTGCCCGGGAAGCCGTGGCCTGGACACAGTCCGTCAGAACAGGCATCGCATCAGGGGGTTTCAATGAGCACCACGAAGAGCACGGCACAGAGCGTCGCAAAGGGCAAGGTCGTCGCGCTGGTCTACGTGTCGCTGGACGGCGTCATGGAGAACCCGGCGTGGAGCCTGCCGTACTTCAACGACGAGCACGGCGCGTACGCGCACGAGCGGCTCTTCGCCTCCGACGCGCTGCTGCTGGGCCGCGAGACCTACGAGGGCTTCGCGAAGGTGTGGCCGGGGATGACGGACGAGGACGGCTTCGCCGACCGGATCAACGGCATGCCCAAGCACGTCGTCAGCACCACCCTGGAGTCGGCGGAGTGGAACGCCACCGTCGTCAAGGGCGCCCTGGCCGAAGAGGTCACCGCGCTCAAGGAGCGGTACGAGCGGGACATCCTCGTCTACGGAAGTGCCGCCCTGATCCGCTCGCTCATAGCCGAGGGCCTGGTGGACGAACTGAAGCTGTGGGTCCACCCGGTCGTGGTCGGCGAGGGCAAGCGCCTCTTCCCGGACGGGACGGAGACGTCGAAGTGGACGCTGGCGGGCACCACCCCGTTCAGCTCCGGCGCGCTCATCCTCGACTACCGGCCGACGGGCGAGTAGGCGCGGCGGCGAGTAGGCGTGGCGGCCGAGGGAAACACGGCGGGGCGAACGCGTTTACGAATTTTTGTTATCGGGCCCCGGCCGCGGCGTCTCCTGAGTGTTGGACCAGTACTCAGTGACCCCGCACCGGAAGTGATCCGCGTGAATCGTGAACCCGAGACTCCGACGTTCGACCCGGCCTCCGACGGCACCCGGCGCCCGCGCCGCCGCCGTGGCAGGCGCCCACGGCGGGCGATGGTGATAGCCGGCACGGCGGGCCTGATAGCCGTCGTGGGCGGCGGGTACGGCGTGGCCCAGTCCCTGTCGGGCGGCGGCGGAGACTCCCGCACGGCCGCGGCCGCGGCGTCCGAGCCGGCCTGGGACCAGCCCTCCGGGAAGTCCGCGGAGAAGTCCGCCGGAAAGTCCGGGGAGCAGCCGCCCGCCGCGGTAACCGCCCCCAGCGAGAAGGCACACAGCGCGTCCCCGAGCGCGAGCGCGTCGGAGGCCGCGGCGAAGGAGAAGGCAGGGGACAGCAAGGCAGGGGACGACAAGAAAAACCAGCAGGAGGTCCGGGCCGAGGGCGGCGCCGGAGGGGGCGGCGAGAAGTCCGCCGCCCGGACACCGGCTCAGGCCAAGGAAGCGCCTTCCGCAGAAAACGGCAACGGCTCCGGCAGCGTCCGGAAGCCGCCCGCGCGGGGCGGC
The DNA here is from genome assembly GCF_040646215.1 of Streptomyces sp. NPDC046215. Lineage (NCBI taxonomy): Bacteria > Bacillati > Actinomycetota > Actinomycetes > Kitasatosporales > Streptomycetaceae > Streptomyces > Streptomyces sp. NPDC046215. The sequence goes on from NZ_JBEYZW010000130.1 coordinate 9,378, forward strand.
GGCGCCCAGGCCGGCGGCGCGAACGGCAAGCACGTGCAGCAGGTCGTCGACATGGTCAACGCGGAGCGCGCGAAGGCCGGCTGCTCACCGGTCACCGTCAACGCGAAGCTCCAGGCGGCGGCCCAGGGCCACTCCGACGACATGGCGGCCCGCGACTACTACGCGCACACCAGCCCGGAGGGCAAGAGCCCGGGCGACCGGATCACGGCCGCCGGATACCGGTGGAGCACCTACGGCGAGAACATCTTCAAGAGCCCCAAGGACGCCCGCACGGCGATGGACGGCTGGATGAAGAGCGAAGGCCACCGCGCCAACATCCTGAACTGTTCCTTCAAGGAGATCGGCGTGGGCATCAACTTCAAGGCGAACGGCCCTTGGTGGACGCAGAACTTCGGCGCGTCCTCCTGACCGGAGCGTGACCGGCGGGGGCCGACGGCAGGATGCCGTCGGCCCTCGAGGCGGTTACTGCTCGTCTTCGATGCAGAGCAACAAGCTGAGCCCGCTGGCGGCAATGCTCGCCGCGAAGTCCGGGCCGATCTCTTCTCCCTCGGCGGGCTTCATGACTTGCAGATCGAGAAGCACCATTCGCTCTCACCCCCTGTCGCTCCTCTGCATACCCTGCGGGTCCGGTCCGGAGCGGGCCCGCGCCCCCGGGCGCCGGGGCGGCAGGCGCGTACGCCCGTACGCGGGGGGTCAGCCCAGGAGCTCGCGGCCGGCCAGCGCCGTGCCCTCCACCCGGGCGCGGATCTTGGCGAAGGCGATCTCGCGGGACGTGGACGTGTCGTCGGCGAACGGCGAGAAACCGCAGTCGTCGCACGTGCCCAGGCGGTCGACGGGCAGATGGCGGGCGGCCGCGAGAACCCGGTCCCGCACCTCCTCCGGGGTCTCGACGCGCGGATCGACCGGATCGGTGACCCCGATGAACACCCGGGCGTCGGCAGGCAGGTGGTCCGCGAGCACGCTCAGCGCCTTGCCGGGCTCCGGCTCACCGGCCATCTGGAGGTAGAAGGCCCCCGCCTTGAGCCGCAGCAGCCCGGGCAGCAGGGCCGTGTAGTCCACGTCGAGGCTGTGGGTGGAGTCCTGGTCACCGCCCGGGCAGGTGTGCACGCCGATCCGGGCCCGCTCAGCGGCGGAGAAGCGCTCCAGCACATGGTTGTTCAGCGCGACGAACTGCTCCAGCAGGCCCCCCGACGGATCCAGCTTCAGCGCCAGACGGGCCTCCGTGAAGTCCATCTGGACGACGTGCGCCCCGGCGTCCAGACAGCCGCGGATATCGGCCTCGGCCTCGGCGCTGAGGTCGTCGAGGAACGCCTCGCGGGGATAGCCGTCGATGCCGGCCTGAGGGTAGAGCAGGCTGAGCGCCGAGGGCGCGATGACGGCCTGCTTGACGGGCACGGTCGCGTGCCGCAAGGCGGCCCGCAGGTAGCTGTCGGCGTGCACGCCGTAGCGCAGCGGCCCCGCTGTCAGTCGAGGAAGCTGCCGCGTGTGCCCGTCGGCGAAGGGGATGACGACGCCGTCGGGCGCCAGCCCGCCCAGCCCGGCGAGCGGGTAGGTCGCGAAGCTGGGCTTGGACTGCTCCCCGTCGGTGACGACCGGTGAGCCGATCTCCTCCAGCCGGCGGATCGTGTCCCGGATCGCGAGGTCCTGCGCGGCGGCGAGGTCGCCGTCACCGATCCGGCCGGCGGCGTGGTCCGCCATGGCCGCGAGCAGTGCGGCGGGCCGGGGGATGCTGCCGATGGGTTCGGTGGGGATTCCCACGGGGGCCGCGGTCACGGGTGGATCTCCAGCTGAGCCCAGCCGGTGCTCCCCGTGAGCCCGGAGGAAAGGCACTCCGTGGGCAACTGCTCGGGCAGCCCGGACACGGTCCGCCGAGCGGCCTGTCCCTTGCCGCGCCCCTCGGTGACCTCCCCCGACAGCCTGATGGTGATGGCCCCGGCAACCCGGACAGTGGTGTTGCGGGTATAGACGATCACCGAGTGCTTGCCGTCGCCGTACCGCACGGTTTCCGTGAGACGGGAGCTGTTCACCCCCAGGCAGGATGCCTCCGGTGCCACGCCTTCCATGTGGCCGACGGCCGGTACGGTGCCGCCGGGCTCGACGCCGCACGCGTAGTGGGCGGTGGTCCGGATGCGGGATTGCTGCGGCGCCAGGGTCAGGGGCGGGTCGTAGTCGCTCTTGCTGGCGCCCACGCACAGCACGCTCTCTCTGGCTTCGCCCGAGGGTTCGCCCGAGGGTTTGCCCGAGTCGGCCTGTCCGGTGGCTGCCCAGGCCCAGGACGAGCCCATCATGAGCAGGGAGCTCAACACCACTGCCGCACCGCGCTTGCCGACCATGCGCCCTCCAGGGGATTCCGGGTCTGGTACCGCCCTTGGCTACCCCGGATCCCTCTCCTGTCCCCGGCTCCTTTCAGCAGGCCGACCGCGCGCGTCCCACCCCGCACGCGGGCCCCCTGCCGCGTGCACCACACCGGCCCGGCGTGAGCCGTCCTGGACGCCTTGAACCCCGGCGTACGGGGTAGTGACAGCCGAACGAGAACACAGCTCTCATACCGGGTAGAAGGTGCCGCAATGAATGAAACCGCTGCAAAACGGCTCGTCTTCACCATGCTGGACGCGGACGGGGACGGCGTCATCTCCAAAGACGAGTACGCCGCGCGCGCCGACCGCGTGACCCGGGCCTCGGGGCGCAGCGAGGACGACCCCCTGGTCATCACCGCGCGCACGGCCGGCGCACGGGCCTGGGCGGAGATGGACGCGGACGGCGACGGCGGGGTGACCTTCGAGGAGTACGCGGCCTGGGCCGGCGCCGAGGCGTTCGACACCGTCTGCGAGCCCGTTCTCGGCGCCCTTTTCGACCTTGTCGACGCCGACGGGGACGGCGCGCTGCATCTGGCCGAGTTCACGAAGCTGCGGACGGCACTGGGCAACCCGGTCAGCAACATCGAGTCGGCGTTCGCCGCCCTGGACGGCGACGGTGACGGGCTCGTCAGCCGCGCCGACTATCTGGCCTCCGTGCGCGCGCACGTCAGCGGGGAGGACTCGCCGGTGGGCGAGGCGCTGTACAGCGTGAGCTGACATGCGCAACCCCCGGTGCCACGCCGGGAACGGGCGGCACCGGGGGAGGTGTACGGGTGGTGCTTACTTGTGCTCGGCCAGGAAGCGGACGCGGTCCTCGGCGGTGCCGTTGAGGGCCTTCTTGGCGGCGGCCTTGAACTCCGGGGAGTCGTTCTTGGAGAGCAGCTGGACGATGGCGACGCGGTTGTCCTGGTCGCGCGCGACGAACTGCCCGGACTCCAGGAAGCGGACGCGGTCCTCCGGGGTGCCGTTCAGGGCGGCCTTGGCGGCTTCCTGCATGCCGCGGCCGGGGTACTGGGAAACGGCCTGGACGACGGCGACGCGGTTGTCCGAGTCGCGGGCGACGAACTGACCGGTCTCCAGGAAGCGGACGCGATCCTCGGGCGTGCCCTTGAGGGCGGCCTTGGCGGCCTCCTTCATGGCGGTGCCGGGGTACTTCGAGACGAGCTGGACGATGGCGACCTGGTTGTCCGAGTCGCTGGTGTTGCCCTCGGTCGCCGAGACGGACGCCGCAACGGGAGCCTGCGCAGCACCGGCGGCGAGCGCCGGGGTGGAGAGCAGGACGGCCGGCGCGATGGCGGCGGCGACGAGGAGCGACACGCGGGACAACTTCATGTACGACACTCACTTTTCCTGACGGTGATCTTGAAACCGGCCCTCAGGGTAAGTGGATCTTGGGCGTAAAGCTATTGAATATTGGATGGGGGTGTGTTGGGGACGCTGGAGGGGGCGAAATGCCGTATTGGGTGTCGCGAATTTACCGCTGGTGAGTCAGTGAAGCCGCATCCGGTAGCGAAGATTCCGGTTAACCATGGTCATGATGCAGGCTTCGATGGGCTGGTCGTCGGTGGAGAGAACGAGCCGCGACAGGGCGAGCACGGGTGTGCCGTCGCCGAGCTGCAACGCTTCGCGCTCGTCCGGGGTGGGCGTGCGTGCGGTGACGGATTCCTCTACGCGCCCGGCGACGAATCCGAGCTCGGCGAGCAGGGTGACGGCGCCGCCGGGGGCAGAGCGTCGAGTCGCTCTGCCCTGTCTCTACTGGCATGGCAGCAGGCTGCCACCTCTTACGGCGCGGGTGAAGGCGACGTAGGCGGTGGGGGTGAAGTGGAGCATAGGGCCGGCGGGGAGTTTGGAGTCGCGGATGGCTATGGGGTGGGTTGTGCGCATGTCGTCGGGGAGGGCGACTTCTACACAGGTCTCAACGCCGGTGCTGTAGCTGCTCTTCTTGAAGCTGAGCGTTGTTTGGGTCGCGATGCCCCTCATGGTGACTCCTCCTCCTGCGCTCGGCCTGGCATCACACATTCTCAAAGTTGGAGATCGCCGTCTATGAGGGCTCGGGTGAAGGCGGCGTACTCGGTGGGGGTGAAGTGGAGGATGGGGCCAGCGGGGTGCTTGGAGTCGCGTATGGCTATGGAGTGGGTGCGTATGTTGTCGGGGAGGGCGATCTCTACGCAGGTCTCGGAGACGGAGCTGTAACTGCTCTTTTTGAAGCTGAGCGTGCTGCGGTCGGCGGTGTGCATCACGGCATCTCCTTGGCGATTTTGGCGATCAAATCACGAGAGCCATCCGGATCCAGTGCCCGAGTCAGCACGTTGTTGAACGCAAACGCGTACTTCGCGACCGGCGCGTCTTCCTCCAGGTAGAGGGCGTTCGTGAGCGGCTCGACGGCGACTACTGGCTCGCCTACATCGAAGTGAAAGGTCGTGAACGGACCGTCCAGCGCGGTGTGTGCTCCGGCCTTGAACGTGAGAACTCGTAGGTCAATGTTCGGCTTCCGAGACTGGACGAGCAAGTGCTTCAACTGGCCGCGCAGTGTCTCAGAGCCGCCTACTTCGCGCCTCAAGCTGGCTTCGTCAAGCACGCAACGGACTGAGACTGGAGCCTTGTCCTCTCGATTGGCAGCCAGGATGTCCTGACGCTTCATGCGCAGTTCGGTGAAGGTCTTCACCTCGCGCGCGGTTCTCCACAGGGCGCCGCCTTCGATGATCGCATGCGCATACTCCGTCGTTTGCAACAGACCTGGGATGACAAGAGCCCCGTAGGCATCGATGCGGGTGGCAATCTCCTCCAGCTCGATGAAGTCAGCCATGGGTGCGCGGATGATGTCCCGATACTGCGCGAAGAGGTTCCTCTGGCGGTTGCTGTTGGCGAGCTGTTCGATCGCCCTGGTCTCGGCGATGCGTGCCTCGTCCTCGACTCCGTACACGGTGAAGAACCTGTCGAGGTCCGGGCGCTGCTTGCCGTTCTCAATCTTGCTCAGAGTTGGCGCTCCATACAGCCCCAGGAGCTTGGCGGCTTCCGTGAGGTTCATGCCGGCTCTGACGCGCATCGTCTTAACTGGTCATTTCAGAATGCGGTTCTGAGTCGTCGTAAGCAGATGACGCCGCAGGCAAGTTGGAGCAGGGCCAGGTGGAGGTCGGCGCGTATCT
>NZ_JBEYZW010000131.1:0-14426 GCF_040646215.1 Streptomyces sp. NPDC046215
TCAGGGCTGCTTCGCTTTACGCCCTGAAACCCCCACCCGCTCCGGCCCGCCACCTCCCGTGGGTGGGTGGGAGAAAAGCCTGTGGGAACCCGGCAACGTATCGGCCTAAGTCACCCGGTCCAGTGGTAGCCACGACCGTAGGTCGCCCGGTGCTACGGGGGTTCCTGAGGTGCGGGTGCGGGTTAGTTCTCGGTCCGTCAGGGCGCGGGCGTATACCCGGACGTCGTCCAGATGGCCCGTCAGGAACGTGCGCGCGTCCGGTTTCTGGCCCAGGTGGACACCGAACGTCGACGTGCGGCTCACCGTCCCGGGGACATCGGGTACCGCCGTGGAGGTGCCGTCGACGGTGAGGGTGAGGCGGCCGCCCCCGCGCCGCAGCGCCAGATGGTGCCACTGACCGTCACCGTACGAGCCCGCCGCCCGCGCCGTCGCGGTCCTGGCCGGGTTCCGTCCGACGACGGCGGTGATGTGCCCGGCGACCCGCCGGGCCCCCGGCTCCACCCGCAGGCCCACCTGCGGGGCACCCCCCGCACCGCCCAGCCACAGCAGCGGCTGCTCCCCCCGGAAAGTGGTGCTGCGGAACCACAGCGTGGCCGTGAAGTCACCGGACCCCAGCGGCAGGGACGGGCGGTAGGGGAGGCGGACGGCGTCGTCCGCTCCGTCGAAGGACAGCGCCCCGCCGAAGCGGCCGGCCGGCACGGGCCGCGCGCCGCCGAGGACGTCCGCGGCCCGCGCGCCCGGCGCCCGGTCGGGGGTGGCGGGGCCGGGGCCGCGCCGGGGGCCCAGCCGGTCCTCGGTGAAGAGGGTGAAGCGGATCTCGTCGCGGGCGTCGGCCTTCCCCGCCTCGTAGAGCAGACCGGTGGTGCCGGGAGCCGTGACGGCCATGTCGGAATAGCCGGACCAGTCCGTGGTGACGAGCGCGCCGCGCTCGGCGTTCTCCCAGGTGCGCCCCTGGTCGTACGAGGAGCGGACCGTCATGGTGCGGCGCCGGTCGGGGTCGGCCGGCGCGGACAGCAGCCAGCGGCCCGGGCGCAGCGCGACGACGGCGCCCTGCACCATCGGCGTGTAGAGGCCCGGGAGCGAGCGGAAGGGCGCGGCGAAGCTCTCGCCGCCGTCGGCGCTGACGGTGGCGTCGCGGTTGCCCAGCTCGGTGCCGTCCTGTTCCCGGCCGCCGACGAGGATCGTCCCGTCGTCCCGCTCGGCGAGCGTCAGCTCCGACGGCTTCTGCCGGTAGGTGCCGTCGGGTGCCAGGGGGTGGTTGTCCACGGCGCCCAGCCGCCAGTGCGCGCCGCCGTCGTCGCTGAGCGCGAGGGCGGCGTGGTTGGCGGTCACGCGGGTGCCGTCGTGGGACTCGGCGTTGACGCCGACGACGAGGCGGCCGCGGTGGGGCCCGTGCGCCAGCTGGATGCCGTGGCCCGGGCCGGTGGCGTACCAGGAGTTCCAGCCGGCCGGCCGCAGGGAGGCGGTGAGGTCGCGCGGGCGGCTCCAGCTCAGGCCGTCGTCGTCGCTGTGCGTCAGGTGGGGGGTGCGGGCGCAGGGGACGTCGCAGTTGCCGGCGTCGGGGCGGCCCGCGTTGTAGGTGGTGACCACCACGACCCGGCCGGTGGCGCGGTCGACGACGGGCGCCGGGTTGCCGTGGGTGTCGCCGAGGCCCTCGTCGACGATGAGCAGGGGCCCCCAGGTGCGGCCGCCGTCCGTGGACCGCTTGAGGACCAGGTCGATGTCGGTGGCGTCGCCGCAGTTGCCCTTCCTGCCCTCGGCGAAGGCGAGGAGGGTGCCGCGGGCGGTGGTGACGAGTGCCGGGATGCGGAAGCAGGAGTAAGGCCCGTGGTCGGTGTGCCCGGCCTTGAACAGGACGCGCTCCTCAAAACCGGCGGGGCCGGAGCCGGCCCGCACCGGGTGGGCGGGCAGGGTGAGCAGGAGAGCGGTGGAGACGACGGCCGCGGCGCGGCCGTACCGGGCTCTGACGGGGTGTCGGGGACCTGTGCGGGGGTGCGGCGCCATGGCCCGGGCCCTTTCGCGTCGAGGCACGTCTGACATGTCGTGACACGGAAACCGGGCAGTTCGCGTGCCCTGCCCGGTGCGGCCGAACGTACGGTGCGCCCGGGGGCCCCACAAGGCGAGTTGGGCCAAAGAGCTCACACGGGTCGCAGGACCACCTTGCCCTCGTTGACGCGTGACTCGATCATACGGTGGGCCGTCGCGGCGTCCTCCAGCGGCAGCTCGGCGTGGACGCGCGGCCGCAGGCGCCCCGCGAAGAACAGCTCCCACAGCTCCCGCCGCCACCGCTCCATCAGCGCCGGCCGGTCCCGGGCCACGAGCGCCATCTGGAAGCCGATGGCGGACTTGGCCCCGGCCGGCAGGTCGTACGCCTCGACGGTGCCGCCGCCCGAGCTGTACGCCACCAGCCGCCCGCCCGGGGCAAGGGCCGCGACGGCGGGGGAGAGGAGCTCGCCGCCGACCGCGTCCAAGACGATGTCGACCGGGGCGGTGCGCCCCCCGTCCCCGAGCTCGGCGTAGGTGATCACCTCGTCCGCGCCCAGGGACCGGACGAAGTCCGCCTTGGCCGCCGAGCCGACCGCGCCCACGACGCGCCGCGCCCCGCGGGCCCTCGCGAGCTGCACGGCGAGGTGGCCGACCCCGCTCGCCGCGCCCGTCACCAGCACCGACTCGCCCTCCGCCGGGCGGGCGGCCTCGTACGCGCCGAGCGCCACCAGGCCGCAGCGGACGAGCGCCACGGCGTCCGTGGCGCTCGCGCCGTCGGGCACGGGGGAGGCCATGGCGGAATGCAGCAGCACGTGGTCGGCGTAAGCGGCGCCGAAGCACAGCCCGGTGACGCGCCCGCCGGCCGCGAAGCCGGTCACCTCCGGGCCGACGGCGACGATCTCCCCGGCGACCTCACCGCCCGGGCTCGCGGGCAGCGGGATCCCGCCCTCGCGCACCTTGCGGACGACCGGCAGGGTGACGCCGATCGCCTCGGTGCGCAGCAGCAGTTCGCCGGGGCCCGGGCGGGGGACGCCGGCCTCCTCGACGCGCAGGACCTCGGGGTCGCCGTTCTTGTGAAACCGGACGCGACGCACGCGCACCTCCCAGATATCGTTGGAGGTCCCAACGATAGGGAACGTTCGTTGGGAGGTCCAACGGTTTATGGGTAGGCTCGGCCCATGACAGCGAACGAACCCGCGCTCACCCGCATCCGCGCGCTCCCCACCTGGCTGCTCAACCGCGCCTCCGCGCGCGGCCGCCGGCTGGTGGGCGAGGCGTTCGCCGGGGAGGGCGTGCGGATGCCGCACCACGCGGTGCTCGCCGCGGTCGCCGACCACGGCCCGGTCGCCCAGGCCGAACTGGGCCGCACCACGGGCTTCGACCCCAAGGACATGGTCGGCATCCTCAACGACCTCCAGGCCGCGGAGCTCGTCACCCGCACTCCCGACCCCGCCGACCGCCGCAAGAACGCCATCGCCCTCACGGCCGCGGGTCGCCGCAGCCTGGCCCGGCTGGCGGCGCTGGGCGACGAGGCGAACGCGGCTCTGCTCGCCCCTCTGTCACCCGCAGAACGGGAACAGTTCCTGGCGCTCTTGGCGCGGGTGGCGAGGGCGGACGACTGAGCGACAGGGCCGCGCCCGAAGGGGTCGAGGAGAACTGCGCGCCCAGCGATGAGGCACTCGCAGACGCACGGGGCATGCGACGGCCCGGCGCCGGAAAGGGGCGCGGGGAACTGCGCGATCAGCCACGACGGACCCGCAGGCGCACGCGAAGGCATGCGACGGCCCGCCCGCAGGTGCGGGAGGCGCTCACGTTTGAGGGGCGCGGGGAACTGCGCGCCCAGCGATGAGGCACTCGCAGACGCACGGGGGCATGCGACGGCCATGCGACGGCCCGGCGCCGGAGGGGGGCGCGGGGAACTGCGCGCCCAGCCACGACGCACGCGAAGGCATGCGACGGCCCGCCCGCAGGGCGGAAGGCGCTCACGTTCCAGCGAAGCGTCACCGCCGGCCGTCCAGGACGACCCTCTCCTCCCCGGCGTAGACGTTCATCGACGCCCCCCGCAGGAAGCCGATCAGCGTCAGCCCCGTCTCCGCCGCCAGGTCAACCGCCAGCGACGACGGCGCCGACACCGCCGCCAGGACCGGGATCCCGGCCATGACCGCCTTCTGCGCCAGCTCGAACGAGGCACGCCCGGACACCAGCAGGATCACGTCGGACAGCGGAAGCAGCCCCTGCTGGAGCGCGCGCCCCACGAGCTTGTCGACCGCGTTGTGCCGGCCCACGTCCTCCCGCACGTCCAGCAGTTCGCCCGCCGCGGAGAACAGCGCGGCGGCGTGCAGCCCGCCCGTCCGGTCGAAGACCCGCTGGGCCTCGCGCAGCCGGTCGGGCAGCGCGGCCAGCAGGGCGGGCTCCAGCCGCAGCGGCTCCGGGCCGTCCGCGACCGGGTGCCGGGTGGTGGTCCGCACGGCGTCCAGGCTCGCCTTGCCGCACAGCCCGCACGAGGACGTGGTGTAGACATTGCGTTCGAGCGCGATGTCGGGCACGGGGACGCCGGGCGCGAGCCGCACGTCGACGACGTTGTAGGTGTTGCCCCCGTCATCGGTGGCCCCCGCGCAGTAGACGATGTTGGCCACCTCCTCCGCGCTCTCCAGCACGCCCTCGCTCACGAGGAACCCCGCCGCGAGCGCGAAGTCGTCGCCCGGAGTGCGCATGGTGATGGCGAGCGGCTTGCCGTTCAGCCGGATCTCCATCGGCTCCTCGGCCACCAGGGTGTCCGGACGGGCGGAGACCACCCCGTCCCGAATGCGGATGACGCGGCGTCGTGCGGTGACCCGTCCCATGGCGATCAGTCCCGGTACTGGTGGATGGCGTGGACCGGATCATTGTCCCCGGTGGTCCGCCGCCCGCCGCCGGCCGGTCGCACGTGACGTGGGCCTCATCGAGGACGGCTGCCCTCCGGTTGGCCCGCTGCGTGGCTACCGTTCAGTAGAGCGCCACTTCCCCGCCCCGACCGTGCACCGAGAGCGGAGATCACGATGGCACCTTCCCCCGACCCCCTCGATCCCTCCGGCCCGCTCCTGCTCAAGCCCGGCACCGAGTGGGCCACCGCCTGGCAGCGCTGCCTGTCGCTCGCCCCCGAGGCGTTCCGGGACGACCGCGTCCTCAACCTCTGGAACGGCGCCTGGCAGCTGGACGGCCACCCCCTGCCCGCCACCACCCCCGTCGACGGCACCCCCGTGGCCGGCCCGCCCAGGCTCGGCCCGGACACCGCCCACCAGGCCGTACGAGCCTCCCTCGACCAGCACCGCGCCTGGCGCGAAACCCCGCTCGCCGACCGCAGGGCGCGCGTGAGCGCCACCCTCGACGCGCTCGCCGAACACCGCGACCTCCTCGCCCTCCTCCTCGTCTGGGAGATCGGCAAGCCCTGGCGCCAGGCCCGCGCCGACGTCGACCGCGCGATCGACGGCGTCCGCTGGTACGTCGCCGAGAGCGACCGGATGCTGCGGGGGCGCGCACCCCTGCCCGGCCCGGTCAGCAACATCGCCAGCTGGAACTACCCGATGAGCGTGCTGGTGCACGCCCTGCTCGTCCAGGCCCTGGCCGGCAACGCCGTCATCGCCAAGACCCCCACGGACGGCGGCCTGGCCTGCCTGACCCTGGCCTCGGCCCTCGCCGCCCGCGAAGGCGTGCCGATCACCTTGGTCAGCGGCAGCGGCGGCGAGCTGTCCGAGGCGCTGGTGCGCGCCCCGGAGATCGGCTGTGTGTCGTTCGTCGGCGGCCGCGACACCGGAGCCCGGGTCGCCACGGCGGTCGCCGACCTCGGCAAACGCCACATCCTCGAACAGGAGGGGCTCAACACCTGGGGCATCTGGAACTTCACCGGCTGGGAGACCCTCGCCCCGCAGATCCGCAAGACCTTCGACTACGCGAAGCAGCGCTGCACGGCCTACCCGCGCTTCGTGGTGCAGCGGGCGGCGTTCGCGGAGTTCCTGGCCGTGTACCTGCCGGCGGTCCGGTCGGTGCGGATGGGCCACCCCCTGGCGGTGGCCGCGCCCGGCGACGACCTCCCGGAGCTGGACTTCGGCCCGCTGATCAACGCGGCCAAGGCCAAGGACCTCACCGACCGGATCGCGGAGGCCGTCGACCGCGGCGCGGTGCCCCTGTACCGCGGCGAGAGCGCGGACGGCCGCTTCCTGCCGGGCCAGGACACCAGCGCGTACGTCCCGCCCGTCACCCTCCTGAACCCGCCGCCGTCCTCCCCGCTCCACCACGCCGAGCCGTTCGGCCCCGTCGACACGATCGTCCTGGTGGACACCGAGGCCGAGCTGCTGGCCGCCATGAACGCCAGCAACGGCGCCCTCGTCGCCACCCTCTCCTGCGACGACCGGGCGGCGTACGAGCGCCTCGCCCCGCAGATCCGCGCCTTCAAGACCGGCCACGGCACCCCGCGCTCGCGCGGCGACCGCGACGAGATCTTCGGCGGCTTCGGGGCCTCCTGGCGGGGCGCCTTCGTGGGCGGGGACCTGCTGGTGAAGGCGGTGACCGAGGGCCCGTCGGGCCCGGCGGAACGGCTGCCGGGCAACTTCCCCGACTACCACTTGATGCCCTGACGGTACGGCCGGCGGGCCGGCTCAGCCGATCCCCTGCCGGTCCGGCACCAGCGAGAACGCCCGGTCCGCCGGCTCCGGCACCGCACGCTCCACGGCCTGCCGCAGGAGCGTACGGTGCCGCTCCAAGGGCTCGCGCCGCCCCTCGGGGGCCAGCCACCACAGGTCGTCCAGCGCGGCCATCAGCCGCCGGGTCACCTGAGGGGCGGCGGGCGCGCAGCCCCGGATCTCGGTGAACCCGAGGTCGACGAGGTCGGTCCACCCGGGCAGCTCCTGCACCAGCCGCACCTCGCCCCGCCGGTCGCAGTGGCGCAGCGCGCCCAGCGGCCGGCCGGCGACCGCGGCCAGGGTCTGCACGATGCGGTCCAGGCACTGCACGGCGGTCGTCGGATCGTTGACGGCGGGGGACAGCGCCCGCAGCGCGATGTCCGACAGCTGCCGCAGACCGAACCCCAGGTCCTGGTGGAAGGTCCGCTCCACCCCGACCGACACCGAGGACCGCAGGGCCCGCAGCGGCACCGCCCCCTTGACCGTCCCTCCGTGCACGGCCAGCACCGGGGTCCCCGGCACCACGAAGTCCCCGATCCGCGGGATCAGCCGCACCACCACCCGGTGCCGCCGCGCCACCCGCACCAGCCGGGCGATGTTCACGTCCCGCAGCACCCCCGCCCGCCCGCCGTGGACGATCTCGCTCCCGCCCTCCGGCAGCGCGGGCGGCTCGTCCTCCACCGTCCCGATCCGCTCCAGGGCCCGGAACGACTCCCGGGTGATCCGGTCGATCACATGACTGACGCGCATCAGCCGGATCGTGGAGTTCACGTAGACGACGAACAGCCCCAGGCTCACCAGCACCATCAGTACGCAGGTGACGCTGGAGATGAGCGGCACGGTCTCCACCGTGCGCGGGTCGGCATCGCCCTGGTACGACGCCTGCACCAGCAGCGCGTAGAGGAACGTGGCCAGGAACACCGCGAAGGTGCACTTGGTGATCCGGCTGCGCACGTACAGCCGGACGACGCGCGGCGAGAACTGCCCGCTGGCCATCTGGAGCGCGACGAGGGAGATGGAGAACACGACACCGATGAAGGTCAGCATCGCCGACCCCACGGTGGTGATGATCGTCTTGGCGTCGTCGGCGAGGTCGATCAGCTCGGCGACGGTGTCGTAGTCCCCGTCACCCTGCAGAGCCTCGATCAGCAGCCCGTCGAGCGCCAGCACCCCCACGGCCAGCACCAGGGCCCCCACCAGCCCCAGGGCCGGGGTGAACCAGAACGTATCCCGCAGGTGCTCCCGCAACGGCGACAGCGCCCGCGGCCGCCGCCGGACCCCACTGTGCGCCCCGGCTTGTCCCAGATTGCCCATAAATCGACTGTATGCCCGGCAGGGATACCCAGGTGAAAGGCACTCCGAAACCTTGGTATTGTTATCCATGTCGCCGCGGGGAACACACCGCGAAGACAACACCTGGTCCGGGTGGCGGAATGGCAGACGCGCTAGCTTGAGGTGCTAGTGCCCTTTATCGGGCGTGGGGGTTCAAGTCCCCCCTCGGACACCAGCGAGAACCCCAGCTTCGGCTGGGGTTCTTCTGTTTCTCCGGCTGTGGCGTGACCAACCACGTGACCAACAGCCGAGCGAACTTCCTGGTCAGACCAGGGATGACAGGCCGATTCGGGCAGCGCTGGAAGCGGCCAGCTTCTTCGCTCCTTCGGCGCGGCGCCTGCCGTACCGCGTCATGGTGTAGCCCGGCGAGTGGTGCCGGGCGTTGGCCGAGACCTCTACCGGGTTCTCGTGGTTGTCGAGATCGTTCGTGATCTTCGATGCCCGCCAGTCGTGCAGTCGGAAATTGTCCGGCAGGTGCAGACGCTTGCGTGCCGTCCGCCAGCGAGCCGACACCTTCTCGGGGTCTTGCGGTCCGCCCGCCTCGCCCCGGTACAGCTTGAAGCCGTCGCGGGCGAACACGAGGTCATGGTCCACCCAGAGATCCCCGAGCCGCTCCCGCTCCGCGTCCTGGCGTTCCCTCTGCCACTTCAGGACGTTCACCAGGGCTTGGTCTACGTAGATGATCGCGTTGTCGTCTCCGTCCTTGGTCAGCTTGCGCAGCCGGTACGTGTTGCCTTCCTCGACCACGACCCAGGCCAGTTCGATGGCGCACTCATCCCAGTGGATGAGCGACCACTTCCACCCCAGAACTTCGCTGCGTCGGCATGAGGTGGCCGCGTACGAGGTCCACAGCGGGGCGTCCCGGAGGCAGTGGTGAGTCAGCCCGCCGTCACAGGCCCGGTTGCCGCACGGCTTCCAGATGTCCGCCAGGAACCGCCCCGTCTCGTGATCGTTGAGCGTGGGGAAGTCCGGCTGTGCCGCCTTGATCTGCCGTTCCGTGGGCGGGTTGGCGGTGTGGGCCGGGTTGACCGTGAGGAGCTTCCTCGGTCCGGTCACCGAGTCCAGCGCCGCCGAGATGATGTTGTGGATGTGGCGGACGCTCTTGGGGCCGAGCGGCTTGTTCCCGTTCGCCTCGATGGGCGTGCTCTCCAGGAGCCGGTACAGCTCGTCCAGCCGCTCGTCCGTCACCTCCACCACCTTCACCTTGCCTATGTGCGGCTTGATGTGCAGCCGGATCTTCGGCTCGTACCCCTCCCTCGTGGTGTCCTCGCCCCGGTGCTTGGCAAGCCACCCGTCCATGAGCTCGGCCATGGTCATGCCGGAGCGGGGCGTGAGGGTGCCTGCCTCGTGGTCGGTGTGCCACTTGCGCAGCGCCCGTTCCGCCTCCGTCTTGGTCTTGTACTCCCGGCCTATCCAGTAGCGCCCCTTCTTGCCCGTCGCCGGGTCGAAGTGCAGGGGCGTTCGCACGCCCCAGGTGTTCGGTCGGCCCGTGCGCGGGATCTCCACCGGAGTCCCACCGAGTCCGTTGCCGCGCTTTGCCACTCGGCTAGTTCCCCCTCGTTCTGCCCTGTCCGCTACGGCAGTCGCACGTTGCTGACACTGGTCCCCTTCAAAATCTCGATCGCCTTGTCCGTGAGCTGTCCGCCCGCCTTGCCTTCGACCTTGGTCAGGAAGCCGCGCTGTCGCGCCGCTCGAAGGTGGCCCTTCAAGGTGGCCTGCTTGGTCTGGGTCCACGCCTCAAGGTCTTGGGCGGGTGCGGTCCGTCCGGAGTTGACGAAGCGCACGTACAAGGCGGAGATCACTGCGAGGTACTCGTCAGTGACCCCCTTGGGCAGGCCGGCCAGCTCCCGCCGGAACTTCTCCACCTCCCGTTGGCCAGTGCGGGCGAGCTTTGCCAGTGGCCCCATCTCTTCCGCAAACGCGGCCGTGTCGATCTGCCGCAGGATCGTGCTGGTGATGCCGCGCGCCGCCTCTTGCTGGTCGGCTTCCTCGTGCGGCTCGATCCGGATTTCGCGGGGGTTGCCCGAGGTGGAGTCGAGCGGCATCCACATGGTGACCTTCCATGCCCCGATGCGCTGGACCGATTCGACGCCTGCACGGGGCGTAGCGCTGCCCTCGTGATCGTTGGTGTTCGTCATGCGGAGCAACATACGGAACCCAACCGCACTGGGCAAGTCAGGGTGTGGCGCATCCGGGCTTGACGGAACCAGACTGATATCTCAGGATGGGTAGCCCGAGGGGACCCCTCCCCCGTCCACTAACTGAGGAGCCATCCATTGCAGAACGCCCGCCTGATGAGCGTCGCCGACCTGGCCGAGCACCTGGGCGTGACGCCCGCGTGGGTCTACAACAACCACCGAGCACTCAACATCCCCGCCTGCAAGATCGGCGGACACCTCCGCTTCCGGCCCACCGACGTGGACCGCTGGATCGAGCGGGACTGCCGGGAAGCCGCCTGACCTGAGCCCATCCCCAAGCCACCCGCACGGCTGGCTGTGCCTACCAGAAGGGAGCACATGCGAACCACCGACTATCGGCGCACCCCGCGCCACACCGGAAGGATCACGACTCAGTGCGCATCGACTTCGGACCCGGCAGTGAATGGGGCGGCATTTCTCAGGCTCACTCCGAACTCATGGCCAGGAACGACGGGCACCTACTTCACTACCGCGTCTACTTCGCAGCCCTGTGGCGTGCGAACCAGAAAGGTCACGCCGAGTTCCGCATGGGCGAACTCGCCACGGTCCTTGTTCGTGATGACGGAGTCATCCCATCCAGGCAGAGCGTCACGAACGCGGTCGCGCGAGCCAAGGCGTTGGACCTCATCGGGCACGACTCAACCGTCCGATGCCTCACCCTGCCGCATCACCACTTTCAGAAGGGCGGCCGGGGAGGCCGCAGGTGCAGCGTGCACGGCGACGTCACCCCTTGGACGCGCGCCGCCTGAGCGCTCACCCCGCGCGGACGACATCCGACAGGTGTACAAACACCCGGAACGTACACGTCAGGCGTGGCGCAGGGACACGCGGTACGTGTCGTGGTACACGCCTTGACCTGGGCAAATGTCCGCCTCCTCTTTATCTATCTCAGTAGGTTCAAAGCCCTACGAGCCTGGCCCCTCTGGGGCCCACAGGTCGAAGCGGCTTACGTACATGCAGCGGCGAAGGGGTAGGCAGTAGTGGCGGCCTCCGGCCGCACATCAGGAAGCCCGCTTCGACAGAGCGGCCCCGAAGGGGGACGACAGGAGTAAGCCCAGGAAGCTGGCCAGGTGGGGCGCGGCGGCGCCCCACAATGCGAAGCCCTTCGACCTGCGTCAAGGCGCATGGGCCGCTTACGCGGCCACAGAGCAAGGCGGCTTACGTCAAGCCTCGTAAGGCTTCATTCTCGTGCAGGCTTCAGGCGCCGGCCGAGCTAGGGGCAGCGCTCCCATCTGCTACTTCTCCGCCGTCACCTCTGTCCGCCGTCGCTTGTTCGACCTTGGAGCCGTGGCGGTGGGAGCCCTGTAAGGGCTACTGGCGGTGCTCTGCCCCGCCCTCGCCGTCGCCTGATCGATCTTGGGATGGTGGCAGGATTTTTTCTGCCATGACAGGGCGGTCCTGGCTTCGGCGTCAAGGGGGCAACCCCCATCCCTTCGTCGTCGCCTCGTACGTCTCGGCTGTCCGTCTCGCCGTCGCCCTGGCAGGTGTGAGCCCTGTCCTTCCCTTCGCCGTTGGCAGGCTCACCCGTGCCGCATGGCAGGCGAATGGCTGTGCGCTTCCGTGAGTGGCCGACAGGCCGCACGGCTCACGAGGAGACGAGAGCGAAGCGACAGGCGCTCAGGCAGACGCACAGCCTCACGGTGATCAGGAGTCAAGGCAGAGGGCAAGCCAAGCCCAAGCGGGGCGCGGCGGCCTTCGGCCGCCACAGCGCGAAGCCACGTCGACAGAGTGGCCCCGTCAGGGGCCGACATCAGGAAGACCAGGAAGCTAACCAGGTTGGGCGCTACCGCGCCCAAGGAGGTGCAGACCTTGGGCGCCGACCGGGTATGGCGCAGCGCTCTAGCCGTGCCCATACCCGGCGGAATCTGCCTACCGAAGATCTCTGGATAGCCGGGCAGAGGCACTGCCATGATCGGAACTGGTGCCGCCCTCGGCCTGGCACTGTCAGCACGAGTCGTGGCGCACCTAGGCTGGGTCTGTCGTACACGTATCGGATGTCAGTGCCTCCCCCTACGATCCTCGCGATTACTTAGAGGGAGGGCATGTGGTGGACGCAATCCGTCGCGGAGAGCGAGGCAAGCAGAAGACCTGGCAATGGCTCATGGTCCTGACAGCGCAGCGTGGACTGTGCACTTACTGCGGCCGGTCGGCTGCTACAACGATCGATCACGAGGAGCCCATCGCTGCCGGGGGAGCGGACATCTGGTGGAATTTCGTCCCGGCCTGTGATGACTGCAATCGCTGGAAGAAGGGGCGTAGTGCCAGGCGCTGGGTAGTGGACATGGACCTGCACCACAGATACCCGAAGGCGGGGTTTGCAACGCGGGCTATGCGGCCCGAGGTCTACGCCGGCATTACGAGGCGAGTAGGGCGTGTGCAGCGGGAGATAGCGGACATGGATCGCCGCGAGTGGTTCCGCCTGCACTATGGGGGTGAGAGGCATCGAAACAAGACCGAGCTGTCTGAGATCCTTGCGCGCTGCAAGGCGGAGTTGAGGGGGTACCCGCACCATCCCTGGCGCACACCGAAACTCGGAAAGTCTCGCAACGTCTGCACCCGCTTGATGTGCTGTGGATACCAGCACCCGAAGGCTCAGGACTTGGTGGCCTTTCTGGAACGCGAAGAGCGCGAAGCCTTCCAACGAGCCGTCTTCAACGAACGCGCTCACGAGGGGGATGTCCTGGGGCGGCTCATCAGGGAGTACCTCCTCGGCAAAGAGCGTGGGGGCGACGATGGGGGGCCATAGCCACGCAGGGCAGCGGAAGAGGCAGAGCTGCCTGGGCTGCCGGCCACAGTGTGAAGGTGGCAAGCGGCTGTCGCGGCCGATAAGCCGCCCTTCACGAAGCCGGGCCGCCGTAAAGTACTTGACGCTAGATGCGTCAAGGTCTTTACATCGGGCCATGTTCAGTGATGATGATCGACTTCGTGAGCGGGTCGAGAGCCTCCGTATCGCCGCTGGCGCGTCCTATCGGCGAGCGGCGGACGCCGACCGGCAAGGGGACTCCGAGAAGGCGGAAGACTATCGGGAGCTGGCCGCCACCCAGACCCGCAAGGCGGAGCTGCATGAGCGCCTGATCGGGCGCGACCTGAAGTTTGGCCAAACCCACCTTCTCTCGGTGGATGTTGAGCAAGCGCTGAAGCTCCTCGATCGCTTCGACAGTAACCCCGCCGAGGTGGTCCTGACCCACGCCGAGCGCGACGAGCACGCCCAGTGGCGCCTCGAAGAGATCCAGAGGAAGGCGTGCGAGTGGCTGTTTGCGAATGAAGTCCGCACCAGTGCGCTGCGAGAGATTGCAAGGATCGCCCTGGTCATGGAAGGCGAGGGTGTCGAGATCAATGCAGCGGCCCTCGCCCGGATGACGGGCATCTCTCGACAGACCCTTCATGCCCGTCTGAGCGAGGCCCGCAGGTCCTGACGAAACGGCGTACCGCTGGCGTCGGCGCCGCATGAGTAATGCAGCGCCGACAAGCGCCCTATAGAACGCCCTCGCCGCCGCTGACCTGCTCTTCGTGCACTCAGGAAGGGTGAGCGCAGGTCCTGGTCGACCTGGGAACCGTGGCAGGATCTGAGCGGCTAACACGTGGCGGTACCGGGCCTTCCCTCCAGGGGGTCATACCCCATCCCTGGCCGTCACCCTCGCATCTCTTGCCGTGCACTTCGGTTTCGTTTCGCGCAGCGCGCGTCCTCTCTTCGCTTCTGCTGTATCAGGGGGTGCGTCCACCTGGTTCGTTCTCGCCAAGCTGACGGACTTCTCCCTTTGGCAACAGGCGATCAACCATCACTTCAGGGCTCGACTGCATGTCCAGCGCCTTCATCGCGGCAGCCGCGTTGAGGCGATCGCGCCTTACGGGATCTTCAACCCGATCGATAAGCGTGGTGGCTGTTTCCAGCTTGTGGTCAAGGTCGATCTTGGCGTCCATGCGGTCGGCTTGCTCCGTTACGTGAGCACGAGCGCGGCGCGCATGGACTGCTAGCGCTCCGCCCCCGACCGTGATCAGAGCGCCTGTCAAGCTTGTCGCGATCGGCAGGTAGCTAAGGCCCGGATTCCCCGCATGTACCAGCGCCAGAACTCCACTGGCCAGGATGACGGCTGCGCCGCCAGACATGAACCAGACACTCAGCCGGAACGTCCACTCAGCCTGTTTGAGGGAGTGCTTTAACTGGTCATTTCAGAATGCGGTTCTGAGTCGTCGTAAGCAGATGACGCCGCAGGCAAGTTGGAGCAGGGCCAGGTGGAGGTCGGCGCGTATC
>NZ_JBEYZW010000132.1:0-14176 GCF_040646215.1 Streptomyces sp. NPDC046215
GGGCGGGTCCTCCAGTGGTGGCCGCCCGGGGGTGGTGTCGTGTCTGGCCCCCGCTGTTGCGGGGGGGGGTGCCCCCCGCCCCGCCCCCCCAACCCCCTTTTTCCTGGGCTCGCCGTTGTACAGACTTCGGCTTCTCAATCCTGGGCCGCCTCGTCCGCCGCATGGGGAAGCAGGGGGAACAGCCGGGTGATGAGGGCCACCGGCCGGGCGCCCTCGGGGCGGGCCAGCGGGCGTTGTTCGCGGTCGTGGTAGGGGGCGAGCGCCCGGCGGACGGCGTCCGCGACCCGGGTCATTTCTTCGGGCGTCAGGTAGGCGACGGCACTGAAGGCTTCGTCGTGCCGCCAGGGGGCCGGCGCTGCGTCGCGTCGGGCCAGCCATCGCTGCCAGCTCTCGTCCTCCAGCCCCCGGGCCAGGTCGCCGAACTGATCCTCCGCGGCGGGGCCGTGCTGCTTCAGGCGCCAGGGGCGGGCGCGTCCCCCGCGGTGAGGGGCTTCCTCGATGTGTCCGTGCCGTGCGAGTTGCCGCAGGTGGAACGAGCAGAGCCCCGAGCTGTAGCCCAGCCGCGCGGCGGCTTCGGTGGCCGTGACGGTGCCGACTTCGGCCAGCAGGCCGAGCAGGGCCGTACGGACCTCGTGCTCGCGCAGTCCGTCGCCGGTGTCCCGTGTCTGTTCGGGCGAGGAGTTGAGGTCGTCTTCAGTCACTTTGCAAACTCTGCTACTTTGCAAAGCGCTTGGCAAGAGGGCCTGGCCCGGATGCCACGCAGGTATGGCACGCACATGACGTGCGTGCAGATGACGTGCTCAGAAGGGGAATCACGATGTCCGTTCATCACGACGGGTCCCGTCCCACCGGCCCGCGAGTCCGTGTGCAGGGTCAACCGGTCGACTCCTACCCCGCTCTGCCACCGGAGGCGGAGCGGGGTTCGGTGCGCCGGATCACGGTGGTGGGCGAGGAGGTCCTGAGCCGTCCGTGCCAGGAGGTGACCGAGTTCGGAACGCCGGAGCTGTCGGCGCTGATCGACGACATGTTCCTGACGATGCACGGGGCCGACGGCGCCGGCCTCGCCGCCAACCAGATAGGCGTCGGCCTGCGGCTGTTCGTGTACGACTGCCCGGACGACGACGGGGTCCGGCACGTCGGCCACATCGTCAACCCGGTTCTCGAACTGCCCGGTCCGGGCAGCCGCCGGCTCGTTGACGAGTCCGAGGGCTGTCTGTCCGTGCCCGGTGCCACGATGACGGTGCCCCGTACCGATCACGCCGTCGTCCGCGGACTCGACCAGGACGGCAACTCCGTGGTCGTCGAAGGAACGGGATACTTCGCGCGGTGCTTGCAGCACGAGACCGACCACCTCTTCGGCCACACCTACCTGGACCGGCTGACCAAGCGGGACCGCAAGGACGCGCTGCGGCAGATGGAAGACCGCCGCGAGGACGTCTTCGCGCAGCGCGTCGCCAAAGCCGCCCGGCTGGGCCGACGGGACGCCGGGTGAACGGCAGGCGTGCCGCCCGCCCGGCGCTTCCCCGTCACCCTCGGCGCCTCCGGAGCGAAAGCGCCGCTGCCGACGGGAGGGTCACACCGGCGGGGCGATGAAGACACCGCGGTCGACGTCGTTGAACGACTCCTTGGCGATCAGCTCGTTCATGGCGTTGGCGGTGCCCCACTGGTCGGTGACCTCGGGCTTCGAGAAGTCGTAGACGTGCGGATGCCAGGTGTCCTCGTCGAGCTCTTCCAGTTCGGTGGTGTATTCGACGGTGTTGCCGTGCGGGTCGAGGAAGTAGGTGAAGGCGTTGTCACCCGCCAGGTGCCGGCCGGGGCCCCAGAGCTTGCGGTGGCCGGCGCGCATCACCCGGCCGGAGCCGCGCATGTACTCGTCCAGACCACGCATCTCGAAGGAGATGTGGTGCAGCGAGGTGTGCGGCCCCTTGGCGAGGCCCATGGAGTGGTGCCGGCGGTTGATGCGCATGAAGTGCAGGACGTCGCCCGCCTGTGGGGAGTTGAGCGTGTCGGACAGCGCGAAGTCCAGGTGCCGTTCGTACCACTGCCTTGTGCGCTCCAGGTCGGGTGAGTTGAGGACGACGTGGGAGAGCCGGACCGGTATCGCTTCCTTCTCCTCGATGCGCCGGTGCTGCCGGGCGGCCACGTCGGCGGAGACCTCGACGGTGCGGCCGTCGACGTCGAAGAAACGGAAGGCGTGACCGCCGCCAGGAGTATCGGCCCGCCCCGGACGGGAGATCAGCTGGACGCCGCCGGCGAGGAGCCGTTCGGCGAGGGTGTCGACGTCGGCGGGGGTGGCGGCGCCGTACGAGATGAGGTCGAGGCGCTTCTCCTCGGCCTTGCGCAGCCGTACGACGTACTGCTCGGGGGAGCCTTCGGCGGCCAGGAAGGAGATGCCGGAGTCCTCGGCGACCTTGGTCAGGCCCCAGACGCCGGCGTAGAAGTCGAGCTGCTTGTCGTAGTCGGGAACGGCGAGGTCGACGTGGCGCAGGTGGGTGAGCAGACGCATGTCATTCCTTAGCAATCAGGGGAGTTCCTTCAGTACGGCCATGGTGCGGCTCATGAGCCCGGGTACGTCGGCGTCGCGCACCCCGTCGAGCTGCCACTGGCCGATCCGCACGGAGGCGTCGACGACCATGCGCACGCGCGGCACGCGGCGGTCGCGGTAGGCGGTCAGCAGGCCGTCGTCCCAGGTGTCGTGCTCGCTCAGCAGCTCGGCCAGGACGGAGGCGTCCTCCAGGGACATGGCCGCGCCCTGCGCGAGGGTCGGCGGGCAGGCGTGCGCGGCGTCGCCGACGAGCACGACGCGGCCGCGGTGCCACGCGCCCTCGACCAGGAGCCGGTCACAGCGCGTGTAGTTGACCTGCGCCGGGTCGGTGACCGAGGCCCGGATCTCGTCCCAGTGGCCGCCGTAGCCCGCGGCGAGGCGGCGCATCTCGTCGGCGTACGCGGCGGGAGCGACGGACGCCCGGTCGCGGTGCGGCTCGACCAGGAAGGCGTAGACCGTCGTGTCGCCGGTGGGACAGATACCGGCGATGAGCGCCGGGCCGCCGTAGGTGAGGCGCGTACGGTCGACACCTGCCGGGCGCGGCGCCGGAGTGCGCCAGATCGCCAGGCCGGTGGGGGCGGGCTTGTCGGTGATGCCGATGAGCTCGCGGGTAGGGGAGTTCAGGCCGTCGGCCGCGGCGACGAGGTCGTAGCGGCCCGTCGTGCCGTCGGTGAAGGAGACGTCGACGCCGGTCGCGTCCTGCGCGTGCCGGTCCATGGTGCAGCCGAGCCGGACGTGGGTGCCCGACGCACGGACGGCCTCGATGAGGATCTTCTGCAGCTCGGGGCGCTGCATTCCGACCGTGGCCGGGAGGTCGTCACCGCCGGTGCGGAGGTCCCGCTGGGTGAGGATGTCGGTGCCGTCGGGGGCGGTGAGGGTGACGCCGTCGGTGCTGCGGCCGCGGTCGCGCACCTGCTCCCAGAGCCCGGCCTCGCGCAGGACGCGCAGGGCGTTGCCCTGGAGGGAGATGCCCGAACCGGTGGTGGCGTTCCAGTCGGCCTTCGCTTCGACGAGGTCGACGGCGATGCCGGCCCTGCGGAGCAGGACGGCGAGTGCGCAGCCGGCGGTGCCTCCGCCGACGACGAGGACGGTGCGGCGGGTTCGGGTCATGTCGGGTGCCTCGGGAAGGGTCGGCGGTCCGGGAGGACCGGGCAGGGGTGGTATCGGGGTGCCGTCTCCCCCGCTCGCGCGAGCCTTCGCCACTTCGGCTGTCGCGCCTTCGGGGTCCGTACGGTCGGTCACGAGGTGTGCTCCGCGACGCAGCGCGTGCGCTGCGCCCCGAGCCCGGTGATGGTGCCTTCCATGACGTCACCGTCGCGCAGCAGCCGGCCCCGGTGGATGCCGTTGCCGGCCGGGCTGCCCGTCAGCAGCAGGTCGCCGGGCAGGAGCCGGGCCGTCCGGGAGGCGTAGGAGATCAGCCGGGCGACGCCGAAGAGCATGTCCTTCGTCGACTCGTCCTGCATGGTTTCGCCGTTCAGCTTCAGCGTGACGCGCAGGTCGGAGGAGTCTGTGACGAACGCGGCCGGTACCAGGTAGGGGCCGAGCGGGGTGAAGCCGGGGGCGTTCTTGGAGCGCAGCCAGTCGGTGCCGATGGCGGGCATGTCCCGGCGGAAGACGGTGGCGCGGTCGGTCAGGTCGTTGGCGATGGTGTAGCCCGCGACGTAGGACAGTGCCTCCTCGACCGGCACCCGGTGGGCGGGCCGGGAGATCACCGCCGCCAGCTCCAGCTCCCAGTCCGGCTTTTCGCACCAGGCGGGCAGCACCACGTCGTCGTACGGTCCTGTGATCGCGCTCGGCAGTCCGGTGAACACGTACGGCAGGTCCTCGGCGGCCCGCCGGTCCATGAGGTCCGCGACGGCGGCCCGCGCCTCTTCCTCCGCGCGCGGGTCGTCGGGCGGGCGGTGCGCCATTTCCAGGTCGATGACGTGCTGACGGTAGTTGGCGCCGGACTGGAAGACCTGCCGCGGCTCGACCGGGGCGTGCACGCGCAGACCGCTGAGTGCCTGCCGGTCCTGGTGCGCGCCGTCTCGCGCCAGGGCCGCGAGGGCCGGCAGTTCCTCCTCCCAGCGTTCCAGGAGTGCCCGCACGCTGTGCGGCGCGCTGACGAGGGCCCGGCTGAGGTCCAGCACCTGGTCCCCGGCCACCAGCCCGGGGAAGGCGGCCTGCCCCGGAGTGGAGAACGTGCCGAGCGCGAAGGGGACGGGCAGTACGGACGGTTGCACGGCTATTGCCACGAGGTTTCCTCCCACAGGATGCGAAACCACTCTGGCCTCCGCCGGTGTGATCCGGGAAATCAATCTTCTCTATGCTGGGCATCCAGGCCGTGGATACCTAGTGGATATCTATGCGAAGGGCGGGCTCTTCCCCGGTGAACCTCTCCCGACTCGACCTCAACCTCGTCGTCGCCCTGCGCGCACTGCTCGACGAACGCAACGTCACCCGGGCCGGTGCGCGCGTGGGCCTGAGCCAGCCCGCGATGAGCGCCGCGCTGTCCCGCCTGCGCCGGCACTTCGGCGACGAGCTGCTCACCCGCGTCGGCAACGCCTACGAGCTCACGCCGCTCGGCGTCGTCCTGCGCGACCGCAGCGCCACCGCCTGCGACCTGCTGGACCGGGTCTTCACCAGCCAGGCCGTCTTCGATCCGGCTGCCGAGACCCGCGAGTTCACCCTCCTCGGCTCCGACTACGGGGCGGCCCTCTTCGGCGCCGCGCTCTCGCGCGTCCTGCACGAGGAGGCGCCGGGCGTCCGCGTCACGTTCCAGCAGAGCGGCCCGGCCGTCGTCGAGAACACCGCGACCGTGCTGAGCAGCGTCGACGGCCTGCTGATGCCGCACGGCATCATCGACGGCTTCCCTTCTGTCGAGTTGTTCCAGGACCGGTGGGTGTGCATCGTCGCCGACGACCACCCCGACGTCGGTGACGCGCTGACACTCGACGACCTGGCCCGCCTGCCCTGGGCGGTCTACCAGCGCCCGTACGACGCGTCGGCCGCCCGCCAGCTCGGCATGATCGGTGTCAGCCCCCGGGTGGAGGTGTCGGTGCAGACCTTCCAGTTGCTGCCCTACCTCGTGGAGGGCACCCGCCGGGTCGCGATGATCCAGGAACGACTGGCCCGGCGCGTCGCCGGCCTGGCCGCCGTGCGGGTCCTGCCGTGCCCCTTCGCGGCGGTGCCGGTCCAGGAGGCGATGTGGTGGCACCCCGTCCACACGCACGACGCGGCGCACATGTGGCTGCGGGGCGTCGTCGCCCGCGTGGGCGGACAGTTCGCCGGGACCGCGGGCGAACGGTGACGGGTTGACGTCAGGGGCGGCCTTCGTGGCGGTCCGTCGGGGCGGCCGCCCTGGCCGGCGGTCGCGCCGGTCACCGATGCGCGGAGTCGACCAGGACCGCGAGTCCTGCTACCAGTCCGGCATAAGCCAGCACCAGCACCACGGCGCAGAGGATCAGCAGCCAGCCGGACACGATGCCGAGCAGGGCCAGGCCGCGGTCGCGGCCGCCCAGGCGCTTGCCCCGGCGGCGGCCGAGGTGCCCCGCCGGAATCGCGACGATGCCGAAAACGCCCACGCAGAACGTGTACCAGCCGCCGTACAGCAGCCAGAACATCGGTGTCACACCGATGCCCACGATCAGGCCGACGCCCATAGCGGCCGCCCACACGCTGACGCGCGCGGGGGTATTGCGGATTTCGGCGCTCGGCACGGCTGCCTGCCGTGTACCGCTGGTCACGATGAATCTCCCCCGTCATCTCTCGCCGACCGTTCACTCTACGACCTCGAAGATCGACGTCGGCGGGGGCACGGGACCCGGGACCGGGCCGTCCCGCAGCGGCCGGCGAATATCGCTCAATTAGCCCCTACGGGGTGGATCTGACATCTCGGCTTGGAAGCCCGGAAACCGGGCAAGAGCAACGAAGGGGGTACCGCAGGCCAGGCGATCCCCGGACCGAGCGGTGTCGACAGAGAGGCCCCCCGGTGACCGTACTGGACACGATCATCCAGCATCTCGCCGT
Organism: Streptomyces sp. NPDC046215; assembly: GCF_040646215.1. Taxonomy (NCBI): domain Bacteria; kingdom Bacillati; phylum Actinomycetota; class Actinomycetes; order Kitasatosporales; family Streptomycetaceae; genus Streptomyces; species Streptomyces sp. NPDC046215. The sequence continues at coordinate 6,554 of NZ_JBEYZW010000132.1, forward strand.
CGCTATCGCCGTCTTCACCGGCGTCTACAACCTCTCGCTCCTCGGCCTGGGCATCGTCCTCGCCCGCCGCGCCGACGGCTCGCTGCGCGCCCAGCTGAGGCTGGCGCACGACCCGCCCGTCGCGCTGCCCGCCGGCTGGAGCGTCTTCGTCCTGGTCCCCTGCCTGGACGAGGAGCGCGTCATCGCCAACACGCTGCGCTGCCTGCTCGACGGGCAGCCGGGGGTGCGCGTCGTCGTCGTCGACGACGGCAGCGAAGACGCCACCGCGCCCCTCGTGCGGGCCCTGTGCGGCGACCGCGTCACGCTGGTCCGCAGGACACTGCCCGCCGCCCGGCAGGGCAAGGGCGCGGCTCTCAACACCGGGCTGCGCGCCGTGCACGAGCGCGTCGAGGCGGAGGGCCTGGATCCCGCACGGGTGCTGGTGTGCGTGCTGGACGCCGACGGCCGGATGACGCCGGGCGCGGCGAGCCGGGTGGCGCGGCTCTTCGAGAATCCCACGGTGGGCGGCGTGCAGCTGGCGGTCCGAATCCGCGGCCGGCAGCACTGGGCACTGCGGTTGCAGGATCTCGAGTTCTGGGCGTTGAGCGCGCTGACCCAGTTCGGCCGGATCGCCACGGGCACGGTGAGCATGGGTGGCAACGGCCAGTTCAGCCGGCTGTCCGCCCTCGACAGCGTCGGGCCGTCTCCCTGGTCGGATTCCCTGACCGAGGACCTCGACCTGGGCATCAGCCTCGCGACCCGCGGCTGGACGGTCACCTCCACCACCGGGGCCTTCGTCTCCCAGCAGGGACTGACCAGCCCCCGCCGCCTGCTGCGCCAGCGCACGCGCTGGTATCACGGCCACATGAGCGCCGTGAGACGCCTGCCGGAGCTGTGGGCCCGTCCGGCCGTCGGCGGCCTGGGCCGCGTCGAACTCACCGGCTACCTGCTCGTCCCGTACCTCGTCTCCCTGCCCAGCTCGGTCGTCCAGCACTACCTGTTCGTTCGCGTGCTGTCCGGGGACGGCGCCGGGATGCTCCGCCTCGTGCCCGGCCCGGTGTGGCTGAACGCCCTGGTCTGGCAGTTGCCGGCCTTCGCCGCCTACCTGGTTGCGGCGTTGCTGTACTGGCGCCGCACCGATGATCTGCCCGCCTGGAAGGCGGTCTGCTGGTCTCCCGCCGTCATGGTGTGCATGTACCTCGGCTTCGCCGCCGGTTGGTGCGCCCTGTGGCAGATCGTCACCCGGCGCACGCGCTGGGCCAAGACCGCCCGGGCGGTCGAGGCACCCGTCACGAGCGGAACGGTCGCGGCTGACCGACGTGTTCACGGTGCCGCGCACCGTCACCCACCGCTCCTCGGGCGCGGAGGCCGGGAGACGGCCGGCTGACTGTCCGGTGCCCCGGGGCGTCAGCCCCGGACCGGGACCTTGTGGGCCACGGCGGTGATGTGCACCTCGCCGTGGTCGACGAGGTCGCCCAGCGGGACGGTCCGGTACGTCGTGGCGCCCGGCGGGGTCACCCTCAGGTAGTCGGCCTGCTGGGCGTCGGAGCCGGAGTGGGTCCAGGCGACGTTGGCCTGGGCGGCCTCTCCCGGCTTGAGGAGAACGAGCTGCTTGCCGGGGTCGTCCGCGTACCAGGTGGCGCCCCACACCGTGCGGGTGGGCAGCGAGGCGTGGCGGGCGTTCTCCAGTCCGACGCCCGGGTAGCCGCGCAGCGCGCAGACGTGGCCGGAGGTGTTCTTCAGTTCCAGGGTGGCGCCGGCGTGGTTCATCCCGCCACCGAGCCGTTCGAGAAAGCCGATCCGCAGGTCGGGCGTGCCGCAGGTGGCGACCGCCTGCGGGGTGGGCGTTCCCGCCGGGGCGGCCTGCGCGGCTCCCGCCCCGCCGGTCACGACGAGTGCCGTGCCGACGGCGGCAGCGGTGGCGGCGAGCTTCCTGGCGGTGGGGCGTATCACGGGAGGGTCCTTTCGACAGCCGGCTGGTATTGCTGTTCCGGCTCGGACGGAGACAGGTCAACGAGGCGCCTACCCATGTCCTGTGGGTGAACACGGCAAGAATCGGCCGTTAGCGCGGTACGCCGGACCCCGCCGCGGGAAGGCGGCGGCGCGGCCGGTTCGCTCGGCGGCCGGTCAGCGCCATGCCGCCGGGGACATCCCGTCCTAGAGTGCGGGAAAGCCAGTCGGGGAGCGCGGCAAAGCAAGTCGGGCGCACGAAAGGATGTCTCAGATGACCATCGTGGTGACCACACCGACCGGACACGTGGGGTCGCGCGTCGTGCGGCTGCTGCTCCAGGCCGGCATCCGTCCCCGTGTCCTGGTCCGTGACCCCGGCCGCCTGGAGGAAGCGACCCGCGCGCGGGTCGACGCGCGCCGGGGTGATCTGACGGACGCCGGGTTCGTCCGCGAGGCGGTGTCGGGGGTGCGGACCGTCTTCTGGGTGGATCCCACTCCGCACACAACGGAAAATCCCATCGAGAGCTCGCTGCGGACCGCGGCGCCGTTGGTGGAAGCCGCCCGGGCGGGAGAGGTCGGGCGGGTGGTGCTGCTGAGCAGCATCGGGGCGGAGAAGCGGCACGGGGTCGGACACATCGACGCCCTGGCCGGAATCGAGGAACGCCTCGATGCCACCGGAGTGGACGTACTGCACCTGCGGTGCGCGTACTTCTTCACCAACCTGCTGTTCGATCTCGAAGGACTCGCCCAGGGCGTCCTGACCACGGCGTTCGATCCCGACCAGCCGATGCCCTGGGTCGATCCGCGCGACATCGGCGACGTGGCCGCAGCCCGGCTGCTGAGCGATACCTGGCGGGGCCGGGTCGTGCAGGCCGTGCACGGGCCGGAGGACCTCACCTTCCGCCAGGTCGCGCAGATCCTCACCGAGGCACTCGGGCACCCGGTCCGGCTCCACCACGTCAGCGCCGACGCAACGCGCGATGCCCTGCTCGCGGCCGGGCTGCCACCGTCGGCGGTGGAGGGCATCGTCGGGATGACCACCGGCTCGCGTGACCTGGTACCGGAGCAGCCCCGTGACGTGCTCACCACCACGCCCACCCCGCTCAGCGGGTGGGCTCATGCCCGGTTGCGGCCGCTGCTGACGAAATGACAGCGGTCATTCCGATTGCAAAGATCGAGCCTTCATCGCTTATGGGCACAGAATCATAAAGACCAGTATTTTACCTTCATTCTCCGCGCCACCTTTGCCGGGGTTAGCACTCGCTTGAGGTTTCAGCTATTGTTTCGCTGGCCAATGAAACGCATGAACCAGGGGGGAACGTGCAGACCTCAACACGTAACCGCATTGCCGCCGTCTTCGCAGCCACCGCCATGACGGTCGGCTGCGCCGTTTCTCTGGGAGCGGGCAGCGCCGCTGCGGCACCGAGCGCCGAATTCAGCGCGCACGCTATGCAGTCGGACGGGTCCCGGTCCATTTACATCAAGCGGAACGGCAAGGTTGTCGGCGCGGGAAAGTGGATAGCCAACGGTGACATCCTGCGGGCCGAGGATGACGAGTCCGATGGTTATTACATCACGGCCGTACTGAGCACCGGTCGGGACGTCAACACCAAGGGAAAGCCTGCGCCTTCAAAGGTCGATGACGCCGGAAACCTGCCCGAGAACAAGAGCTACACCATGTTTGTTTGCATCGGCAATGACAGCTCCGGTCTGCACTGCTCGGGGAATTACTCTGTGAAGTCGTAATCGCCGGCGGTCCTCCAACGGGCCGATCAGCCGAGGATGAGGGGGAGTTTCGCCGCCAGCTCCCCCAGCCCGGCCTTCTCCGCACCCTCCGGCGCACGCCGCCCGGTGCCGATCAAAAGCGCGTCCTTGTCGGAGAACGACGGGGGGAACGCCGCACCGGCGATTTTCTCCAGCAGTTCGCGTGCCCGGGCCGCCCCTTCCGCGGGCGGTTCCGGGATGTTCGGCAGGTGCGCGATCAGGTCGAGGTGGTGCAGCGTCCATTCCAGGACGTACGCGGAGAGGTAGTCGCCCGCGGTGAGTACCTCTCCGCGGGTGCCGACCCGCAGGTCGGGGTCGGCGAGTTCGGCGGCGCGGCCGGCGGCGGAGCCGACGTCGTCGAGGTGGAACTTCAGCAGCCGCGGCTCTTCGTACGCGGCGGCCAGGCGGACGATCAGCGCGTCGAGCGGGTCGTCGCCGGTCGGCGGCGCTTCGGCGACGTCCCAGTAGGTCGCGGCGTCGCGGGTCGGTTCCGCTTCGGCCGGGGTGACGAGGGTGATCAGGACGTCCTGAGCGTCGATGATCAAATGGCACACCAGGTCCCGCACGAGCCAGCCGGCGCAGCCGGACGGACGCGCGAAGTCCTCGTCGGGGAGTTCGGCGACCGCCGTGCGCAAAGCTGCCCAAGAGCGTGAGAAGAGGTTCACGGCCGCAAGCTAGCAGCGTCCCCTCGCGCGCTGCGACCCATTTCGCGCGCCCGCGAGCGGGGACTGAGGGCCTGACAGGTGGTGTCAGGTGGTGTCAGGTGCCGCGGTCGAAGCCCGGCCCCCGGGGTGCGGGCGGGCAGCGGTCACAGGGACGCGGCCAGGAAGTCCTGGAGCTCGGTCCGGGTCATCTGCCCCGCGCTGTGGGCCACCACCCCGCCCTGCCGCAGCAGGACGAAGGACGGGGCACCGGTGACGCCGTACCGCTTGGTCGCGGCCGGACAGCGGGTGATGTCGGCCTTGACGGCCGTCAGGCGGCTCCCGTACTCCTCGGCGATCCCGCCCACCACGAGGTCCATCACCCGGCACGCCTCGATCGCTTTCGGCCACGTCCCGGAGAAGTACGCGAGGACCGGGGCACCGCTCATCCTGAGGATGAAATCGAATTCTTCGTCCTCCAGTGGCTGGTGCACCAGCTTTGCCATGCGAGCTCCTGACGTCGTGAATCGGCGTATCAACGACCATCATCACCCGTGGTGTGCGGCATCGGTGCATCCGGGAGGGTCGCCGGGGCGAGGCCCCCTCGCCCGCGCTCTTGTTAGCCTCACCGCATGCCGCCTGCCAAGACCGCGTACGTCTGCCTGCCCTCCCGGGCCTCGTACAAGCAGCCGCCTCCCGGCCGGCACGATCGCGGGCGCGTCTGTCCTCGGTGCGCCCGGCCGCTGATCCATGTCGGGTCCGCCTTCGCGCCGCCGCCCAGGCGGGACGTCAGCGGGTGGCGGACGCTCTCGGTGCTGCTGAACGCCGGGGTCCGCTTCCCCCGGGACTGCTGCTTCGGAGGTCCCGGCTATCGCCCGCGTACGCTCCGGGAGGTGCGGGAGCGAATGGCCTACGCCCGGCGCACGGGAGAGCCGTTCGAACAGGCGCTGGTGCGCCGCGACCTGCCGTAGGCGGCGGGGCGGCTTACTGCCTTCATCGGCTTACTGCCTTCATCGACGAGCAGCCGCGGACCGCGCGGCAGCGGGCACCGCGCAGACAGACGTCATGCGTGGCCGTCCGCCGGCGCCGGGTCGTCGGCCGCGGCCCGACGGCGTACCTGGTCCTCCTGGGCCAGTCGTCGCAGCAGTTCGAGCACGGGGCCGGAGAGCGCGAGCACGATGACGGCCTGTTCCGCCAGGGCCGGCGAGTCGTCGAAGGCGGCCGCGCGCCGCAGGTCCAGCCGGGCGATCGCATGGGCCAGTTCGGCGTAGGCGACGAGCCCTTCCGGGCGGTAGTCCGCGTCGAGTCGCCTGAGCTCTCTCAGCGCCGTCGTCAGCCCCCGGACGTGGGGCGAGGTGTCGGGAACCCGCCAGTCCATGGTCTCGATCAGGCCAACTACGTCCGCTTCGGCAGCCGCCTCGGCAGCCGCGTCCCGGTCGGCGTCGCCGGCCGAGGCCGCCGTGACCGGTACGGGCAGGGCGTAGCTGATCGCCCCGAGGGTTCCCTCGGTGCTCTCGGCCTGGTCGACCGCCGCCAGGACGTCGCGGGTGGCGGCGATGGACAGACCGCCCAGGGTGGTGAGCGCCTTGATCAGCCGCAGGCGCTGGACGTGCTCCTCCCCGTACTCGGCCAGCGTCGCCGCCGTCGCCCGGCCGGCGGGCAGCAGCCCCTCCCGCCGGAAGTACTTGATGCTGGCGACCGGCACGCCGGTCCTGCGGCTGAGCTCCGAGATCTTCATGCGGCGTCCTCGCTGGTCGTGCGGCCGGGCATCCGCCGGTGACGACTGGACACCCAAGCAAGATACTGCCACTATCCAGTTCTGGATACCTGAAGTATCTAGCTACTCTATGTAATCGTCACGGAGAAGTCATGTCTTCCCCTCAGCCCTCCTCCGCGCTCCGCAGCCCGCGGCTGTGGATCGGCTCGGGCCTCATCCTCGCGGTGGTCTCCACCTTGTTCGCCCTGCTGTACGTGGGGGGCAACGTGGACCCCAAGGGCAACCTGCGCGACCTGCCCGTCGCCCTGGTCAACAGCGACCGCGGCGCCGACGCGGGCGGCAAGCGCACCAACCTCGGCGGCCAGGTCGTCGCGGGCATCGAGAAGAACGCCGCGAACAACCGCAGCATCGATTGGCAGGTCCTCAGCCGCAAGGAGGCCGACAAGCGCCTGGGCCAGGGCAAGGTCTACGGCGCGCTCGTCGTGCCGGAGAACTTCACCGCCGCGGTGACGGGGCTGACCGGCCCGCAGCAGAAGCAGGCCGCCCGGCCGGCCCTGACGGTGCTGACCAACCAGTCGGCCGGCAGCATCGGCTCCTCCATGGCCTCCCAGGCGGCGCAGAAGGCCGCCCACGCCGCGTCCGCGCAGATCGGCAAGGAACTGCTCAGCCGTGCGAACAGCCAGGGGGCCCGGCTCGCTCCGGCCGCCCAGCTGATGCTCGCCGACCCCGCGAGCGTGGAGGTCGCCGACGGCCACCCGCTCGGCACGCGCAGCGCCATGGGGCTGAGCGCCTTCTACTACGCGCTGGTCCTGGTCGTCTGCGGCATGCTCGGCGCCAACGTGATCAATTCGCAGGTCGACACCGCACTCGGCTACGTGCACACCGACTTCGGGCCCTTCCGCCAGCGCATGCCGGTCCGGCACACGAGCCGGGTCCGCACGCTGGCCATCGGCGCCGTGCTCATGCTCGGCCTCTCCGTGGTCATGGGCTCCCTCGTCGAGGTCGCGACCGTCGGCATCCTGGACATGGACGCCTCCCACCTCGGCCTGCTGTGGCTCTACTCCGTGGGCACCATCGCGGTCGTCGGCGTGAGCGCCCTGGCGCTGCTCGCCGCCTTCGGCACCCCCGGCATGCTGCTCTCGGCCATCGTCTTCATCGCCATGGCCGTCCCCTCCTCGGGCGCGACCGTCCCGCTGCAGGCGCTGCCCGAATTCTTCCGCACGCTCGCGGAGTTCGAACCGCTCCGGCAGATCACCGGCGGCCTGCGCTCCATCCTCTACTACGACGCCCAGGCCGACGCCGGGCTCACCCGCGCCTGGGTGTCCATGGGCGTCGCCCTGGCCGTCTCCGTCCTCTTCGGCCTGGGCGTCACCCGCTTCTACGACCGCAAGGGCATGCACCGCATACCCCGCCCCGCCGATGCCACCGAGGCCACCGAGGCCGCGCCGGCACCTGTGACGGCCTGAAGGGCGTAGACACGAGGGGGCGGCGCGGCCCGCGAAAGCCGGGGCTCGCCGCCCGCCCGCCGATCCGAGGGGCGCTGTTCGGAAAGCCACGACCGGCTTTCCGAAC
>NZ_JBEYZW010000133.1:0-14053 GCF_040646215.1 Streptomyces sp. NPDC046215
AGTGGCTGAGCTCAGCCACTACCAGCCCGTCCGGCGCGTTTGAGGACGCGCCCGAAGGGCGCTCGCCGCCGCAGGCGGCAACGCGGCAACGACGGCCCGTAGCCGAAGACCTACCGGACACGCCCCGGCCGGCAGCGTCAGCGCCGGGCCGCCGCCATCCCGCGCACCGCCTCCGTGAGGATCTCCCGAGAGGTGGCGAAGTTCAGCCGCGCGTGACCCGCCCCGCCCGTGCCGAAGGGCATCCCGCCGGTCAGCGCCACCCGGCCCCGCTCCAGGAAGACGGCCGCCGGATCGTCGCCCAGACCCAGCCGCCGGCAGTCCAGCCACGCCAGATACGTCGCCTCCGGCGGCACGTACCGCACCTCCGGCAGGTGCCGCGCCAGCAGCTCGGCCAGCAGCCGCCTGCGGTCGTCCAGCCCGGCCAGGACCGCGTCCAGCCAGTCCCCGCCGTGCAGCAGCGCGGCCACGTGCGCGACGACGCCGAGATGGCTCGCGCCGTGACCGACCTCCACCGGCATCCGGGCCAGCTCCCCGGCCGCGGCGGGGCCCGCGACGGCCAGCGCCGCCTTGATCCCGGCCAGGTGCCACGCCTTGGACGCTGACAGCAGCGAGAAGCCGCGCTCCGCGCCGGGCACGGACAGGAACGGGACGAACTCGGCACCGGGCAGCACCAGCGGCGCGTGGATCTCGTCCGCGACGACCCGCACGCCGTGCGCCTCCGCCAGCTCCGCCACCGCCGCCAACTCCCGCGCCGTGTGCACCGTCCCCGTCGGGTTGTGCGGGCTGCACAGCAGGTACGCGGCCCGTCGCCCGCCCGCCGCGGCCCGTCCGAACGCATCGTCCAGGGCGGCCTGGTCGATGCGGTGGCCCGCGTCCAGCGGGGCCTCCACGACCCGCCGGCCCAGGTGCTCCAGGAACGCGTAGAACGGCGGATAGACGGGGCAGTTCACCACCACCGCGTCCCCCGGCCCCGTGATCAGCTTCAGCACCTCGACCACGCCCAGCATCACGTCCGGCACGATCGCCGCCCGCTCCGGCGCGACGCCGTCCCAGCCCCAGCGCTTCCGGGCGAAGGCGTCCAGCGCCGCCACGTACTCCGGGCCCATCGCGTAGCCGGTGTCCCCCCGGGCCAGTGCCTTTGTCAGCGCCCGCACCACGGGGCCGGCCAGCGGCACGTCCATCTCGGCCACCCACAGCGGCAGCACGTCCGGGGGGTAGGACCGCCACTTCGCGCTCGTACGGAGCCGCAGCTTCTCCAGCGGGAGCTCGCTCAGCGGATCGTTCACGGCATCAGACATACGTACCATTGTGCGGACCGGCGTCAACCCGCCCGCAGCTCAGCCCGGTTCACCGGATTCTCGCGGTCCACGCGGGTCGCCGCCCAGCCGCGCCGCGCGGGACGCCGGCCCGCCGGCTGGGTCGGCTCGGGGCGGTCGGGCGGCTCCGGCAGCGTCCGGCTCTGCGGGCGGTCCGCCGCCACCGTCAGCGTCTGTCCGTGGTGCTCGATCTCCAGGGCCGCGCCCTCCACCAGGGTGTATGTCGCGGTCGACCCGGTGATCTCCACCCGCAGCCGGCACCGCTGCACCTGCACGGTGAAGGCGAGCCGGCCCAGCTGCTCGGGGAGCTGGGGCGCGAAGGCGACGGTGCCGGCGCGGTGCCGCATCCCGCCGAAGCCCGCGACGAGGGCGATCCAGGTGCCGGCCAGGGAGGCGATGTGGACCCCGTCCCGGGTGTTGCTCTCCAGGTCCGACAGATCCATCATCGCCGCTTCGCCGAGGTAGTCGTACGCCAGCCGCAGATGCCCGGTCTCCGCGGCCATCACCGCCTGGACACACGCCGACAGCGAGGAGTCCCGCACGGTCAGCGGCTCGTAGTAGGCGAAGTTCCGGGCCTTCTGCTCCTCGGTGAAGGCGTCACCGCGCAAGTACATGGCCAGCACCAGGTCCGCCTGCTTGATCACCTGCTTGCGGTAGATGTCGAAATAGGGGAAGTGCAGCATCAGCGGGTACTGATCGCCGCCGGTGCGGGCGAAGTCCCACTGCTGGTGGCCGGTGAAGCCGGCCGACTGCTCGTGGACACCGAGCGCCGCGTTGAAGGGCAGCGACATCCGGTCCGCCGCGTCCCGCCAGGCGGCCGTCTCCTCGTCGTCCACCTCGAACCCGGCCGCGAGGTCGGGGTGGCGCTCGGCCGCCTCCGCGGCCGCCCGCAGATTCTGCTGCGCCATCAGGTTGGTGTAGACGTTGTCGTCGGCGACGGCGCTGTACTCGTCCGGGCCCGTCACGCCGTCGATGTGGAAGTTGCCCTGGTGGTCGTGGTGGCCCAGCGAACGCCACAGCCGGGCGGTCTGCACCAGCAGCTCCAGCCCCACCTCCCGCTCGAAGACCTCGTCGCCCGTGGCCGACAGGTAGCGCACCACGGCGTCCGCGATGTCGGCGTTGACGTGGAAGGCGGCGGTGCCGGCGGGCCAGTAGGCCGAGCACTCCTCGCCGTTGAGGGTCCGCCACGGGAACGCCGCCCCCTCCAGGCCCAGCTGCTTCGCCCGCCGGAGCGCGGCGGGCAGCGTCGCGTGCCGCCACCGCAGCGGCTGACCCGCCGCGTGCGGCGCCGTGCCGGTCAGCACCGGCAGGACGAACGTCTCGCTGTCCCAGAAGCTGTGCCCGTCGTACCCCGGCCCCGTCAGCCCCTTCGCGGCAACGGCCCGGCACTCCGCACGGGCACCCGCCTGCAGGACGTGGAACAGCGCGAACCGCACCGCCTGCTGGATCTCCGCGTCCCCGTCCACCTCGACGTCGGCCCGCTCCCAGAACGCGTCGAGGTAACCGAGCTGCTCGGCACACAGCCCCTCCCACCCCGTGCTCAGGGCGCCCGCCAGCGCCGCGTCCACCTGGTCGTGCATCGCCGACAGCGACCGGACCCCCGACCACCCGTAGGACACGGTCTTCTCCAGCCGCAGCCGCTGCCCCGGCTCCAGCAGCGCCGTGACGGTGAACCGGCTCAGGTCGTCACTGCTCCTGGAGTAGGTCTTGACCTTCCCGGGCCCGTGCACCTGGTGGACCGCCGCCGCGGCCACCCGCAGTCCGCTGCGCACCGTCCGGTGCACCAGCCGCAGCCGCCCCTCCTCCGCCGCGTGCTCCTCGGGGACCAGCGGGCACTCCAGCGCCGCGGCGACCCGCGGGTCACCGCCGGCCTCCGGCAACTGCTCGTTGGCCACGAGCTCCGACTGCAGGACGATGCGCACCTCGGCGTCGACCGGCTCGATCTCGTAGGCGATGGCCGCCACCGCCCGCTGCGTGAAGGAGACCAGCCGGGTGGAGCGCACCCGCACGGTCCGGCCGGACGGGGACATCCACTCCACGGTGCGGTACAGCAGCCCGGTCCGGAAGTCGAGCACCCGCTCGTGGGCCAGCAGCCGCCCGTAGCGGACGTCGAAGGGTTCGTCGTCGACGAGCAACCGGATCAGCTTGCCGTTGGTGACGTCGATGACGGTCTGCCCGGACTCGGGGTAGCCGTAGCCCGCCTCGGCGTACGGCAGCGGCCGCAGCTCGTACACGCCGTTGAGGTACGAGCCGGGCAGGCCGTGCGGCTCGCCCTCGTCCAGGTTGCCGCGCCAGCCGATGTGCCCGTTGGCGAGGGCGAAGACCGACTCGCTCTGCGGCAGCACGTCGAGGTTGAGCGCGGTCTCGCGCAGGCACCACGGCTCGACCGCGTAGGCCGGATGGGTGATCACGGGGGGTCTCCCAGCAGTTGGTCCAGGTCCTGGACGACGGTGTCGGCACCGTGGCTGCGCAGGGCCTCGGCCTGTCCGGTGCGGTCCACGCCCACCACGAAGCCGAACGCGCCCGCGCGGCCCGCCTCCATCCCCGCGAGGGCGTCCTCGAAGACGGCCGCCTGCCCGGGCTCGACCCCCAGGTCGCGGGCCGCGGCGAGGAAGGTGTCCGGGTGGGGTTTGCCCGCCAGGCGCCGCTCGGCGGCGACGAGGCCGTCGATACGGACCTCGAAGAGGTCGGCGATGCCCGCCGCGAGGAGCACCTCGCGGCAGTTGGTGCTGGAGGAGACCACGGCCCGCCGCAACCCGGCCGCGCGGACGGCCTGGGCGTAGCGCACCGAACCCGCGAACACCTCCACCCCCATCTCCTTGATCTTCGCCACGACCAGCGCGTTCTTCCGCTTCCCCAGCCCCTGGACGGTGTCCGCCTCGGGCGGGTCGCCCGCGTCCCCCTCGGGCAGGCGGATGCCCCGGGAGAGCAGGAAGGACCGCACGCCGTCGGCCCGGGGGAGTCCGTCGACGTAGGCGTCGTAGTCCGCGACGGCGTCGAAGGGCCGGAAGCCCGCGCCGTCGCGGGCCCGCAGGAAGTCGTCGAACGTCGCCTTCCAGGCCGCGGCGTGGACGGTGGCCGTACGAGTCAGTACGCCGTCCAGGTCGAACAGGCAGGCACGGATGTCGGAGGGCAGACCAAGGGTCGTCACCCGGCCATGATGCCCCGCGCTCCCGGGGAGCGCGCGCTCACCGACCGTGCCGCGAAAAGGGCCGTACGGGGGTGTGCGGAGCGCGCCGGCCGAACCGTAAAGTGATCAAATGACCCACCCCGTAGATGCCGTCGACGCTGCCGCGCTCGCCCTGGGCGAGCGCCTCTGGATCCCCCATCAGGAGGAACAGGCTTTCGGGCAGATGTTCCTCGATCACCGCGACGCGCTGGAGCCCCGCCTGCTGCCCGGCATGCCCCAGAGCCCCGGCGCGCAGGGCTGGACCACCCAGCACGTCCTCTGGCTGGAGGACGCGGCCGCCACCGCCTGGCAGGTCCACCAGCAGTGGTACCGGCGGCTGCCCTCCGGCAGCCATATGACGGCCCTGATCGCCGCCTACGCCGACCAGGCCGCCGCGGTCGTCCCGCTGGCCGACCACCTGCGCGAGGCGTGGCACGCCGAGCAGCCCCTGCCGGACACCCCCGAGCAGGTCACCTGGTGGGAGCAGTGGCACCTGCCGGCCGCCCAGCGGGAGCAGCTCGACGCGGTGACGCACCGTCTGATCGTCATCGGTTCCGTCATCGTCGCGGCGGTGACCGGCGCCTGGCACCACGACCCGGCGCCGGAGGCCGGGGCGGCGTTCTGAGCCCGCGGGCGCGGCTTCCCGCCCCGGGCGGCGTCAGCGGAACGGGGCGGGGGCCGAGCGGGAGCCTTTTCGACGTGCGGCGTCCATGGGCGGACGCACACTCCGGCCGCGGCCTCCGGGGCCTGCGGCCGCGGGCCCTCCCGGGTCGGGTCCGGCCGGTGACGCCCGGGTCATGAGAACATGGCAAAAGGGATGCAGCGGTAAGTTCCGGGTGGCGGCCCGCGCGGCGGGCCCGGTTCCGCCCGGTCGCGCGATCCCCCGACGCGTCCACGCGTGATCCGAAGGGACGGCCCCATGGCGCGCACCGACATCATCACCGAACTCGAGACCGACCACCGGGCGATCGAGGCGCTGTTCCAGGGGATCCACCGGACCCCCCTCGAAGACCCCCGGCGCGAGAGCCTGCTGGACGAGGTGGCGGCCGAACTCGCCCGCCATTACGCGATCGAGCGGCAGTACCTCTACCCGGCCCTGCGGGAGTACCTGGCGGGCGGGGACGCCTGCGCCGACGAGGAGGCCGGCGGGCAGGAGCGCCTGACGGCCATGCTGCGCGGGCTGGAGACGCGCACGGTCTACGAGCCCGGTTTCGACGCCCGCGTCCGGGTGCTGGAGCGCGAGGTCGCGCAGCACGTCCGGCACGAGGAGCACGATCTCTTCCCCCGATTGCGCCACACCTGCCCCCACGGCACCCTGTGCCGCCTGGGCGACGAGGTCCGGCAGGGGCGGGGAACGGCCGAGGCGGCCCGCGACACGGCCGAGGCCGTCCGCGGGGCCGTCGAGCACCCCGACCGCCTCTGACCCGCGGGGCCCGTGGCCGGGGTGCGGTCCTTCACCGGCACTTGCCGTATGGCGCAATCGGGCAAGAGGGGGGTGAGGGGGGTCATTTCTGCGTGCTCGCCGCTCCGGCCCGCCCCCGCGCGGCTCCGGCGTCGCGCCGGGCCGTCGGCGCCTGCCCGCCGCCGCGGCCGCTGTTGGCCTTGACGGCGTTCCGTGCCGTACGGTCCAGGCGACACAGGAGGGCCGGCCATGCGTGACGACTACCGCTACCGCTCCCCACGTGCCGGGGAGCGCGGGGGCGGAGGGATCGGAGGAAGCAGAGGAAGCCGACCCCGTGGCCAGGCAAATGTTCGACGAACACGCAAGCGGAAGCCGCCGCGAGCCGCGGCCGCCGCCCGGATTGCGGTCTGCCTCGCCTCCCTGGTCGTCCTGCTGACCAGCGGCATCGGCTGGGCCGCCTATCGCTGGCTCAACCACGGACTCATCACCTCCAGCGCGCTCGACGCGCTGCGCGACGGTGGCGCACGGCGCGACGGCTCGGTGAACGTCCTGCTCATCGGCCTGGACAGCCGGAAGGACATGAACGGCGACGACCTGCCCAAGGAGTTCGTCCAGCGGGAACTGCACGCCGGGTCCAGCGGGATCGGCGGCTACAACACCAACACCCTGATCCTCATGCACATCCCGGCCGGCGGCGGGAAGGTCACGGCCTTCTCCATCCCGCGCGACGACTACGTCGAGATCGCCGGCGGGCGCGGGGAGCACAAGATCAAGGAGGCGTACGGGCTCGCCAAGGCCGAGGCCGCGAGCAGGCTGTCCGCCGAAGGGGTGCGGGGCGCCGAGCTGGAACACCGCGGCCGGGAAGCCGGCCGGGAGGCCACCCTGGCCACGGTGCAGCAATTCCTCGGCGTGCCGATCGACCATTTCGCCGAGGTCAACCTGCTCGGCTTCTACGACATCGCCAAAGTCGTGCAGCCGGTCCCGGTATGCCTGAAGAAGGCGGTGCGCGACCGCTACTCCGGCGCGGACTTCTCCGCCGGACCGCAGAACCTCGACGCCAGGCAGGCCCTGTCCTTCGTCCGGCAGCGCCACGGCCTGGCCGGCGGCGATCTCGACCGGACCCACCGTCAGCAGGCTTTCCTCTCCTCCGTGACGTACAAATTGAAATCCGAGGGCGTCTGGGGCGACATGGGAAAGCTGCAAGGGCTGTTCGATGTCGTGAAAAAAGACATCGTGATGGACGACCGCTGGAACATCCTGGATTTCGCCCGGCAGGCGCCCAATCTGACGGGCGGCAACGCGGAGTTCCACACCCTCCCGATCGCCGGTTTCGCCACCCGCAAGGGGGAAGCGGTCAATCTCGTGGACCGGACGAAGGTGAGAAATCTCGTCCAGTCGATGATCGGCCCCGGTGCGCCCCCGGCCGCGGACTCCGCGAAGAACGGCGGGCGACCGGGCGCCGGGAGCGCACCGCGGGGGCGGGTGGCCGTCCCGCCCGCGAAGGCTCCGGACAGTGCCTTTCAGGGACCGCCGGTGAGGATGGGCGGCGTGCCGTGCGTGAACTGACCCCGGCGGGACGAACCGTCAGGCGGTGAAGCCGATGTGGACGTGGTCGCGGTGGGTCGGGTCGGAGAAGAACTGATTCGAGGTGGACCCGTCGGCCAGGAGCACGGGCTTGCCGACCAGGAGCACGGGCCCGCCCACGTTGTACGAACCGGCCGCCGCGGCGTCGCGCATGAAGGACTCGATCAGGCCGCGGGGCGTGGCCGCGTCGATCACGGCCTTGTCGTTGATGCGCCACACGTCGATGCCACGGCCCGGCGGGTGGTCGCTCGGCCGGTCGGTGCCGAACACGTTCAGCGGGTGGCCCGACCGCAGGACGGTGACGTCGACGCGGTAGGTGCCGGCCAGCCGGAGCAGACACCGCAGCACGCTCGCGTGGACACCGCCGCCGCGGATGTCGGCCTCGGCGGCCGGCGGCAGCCGGATGCGGGACTCGGCGAGCACCCGGCGGGCCTCCTCGGACAGTGACGCGGTGGGCGGTCCGGGGGAGGCGGGGTGGAGCGCGCTCACCGACCAGCGCGGCAGGGAGCGGCTCAGCCGGACGTCCACGGTCGTGCCGCCCGGTGTGACCGCCGCGCCGCGGCGGGTCCACTGACGGCAGGCCACCATCACGCTGGCGGTGTCCGCCAGGATCCCGCCGTACTGGGCGTCGACGACCTGGAGGACGGCCTCGTCCGCGGGCGGCAGCAACGGGCCCGCCTGGTCGACGAGCGCGGCCGGCAGGTCGAGCGCCGCCACCCGCTCCCGGGCCCGGTCCGCACCGCCCCCGCCGTCCTTCCAGCTGCCGAGCGCCTCGATCACCTGCACGGCGCGCAGCTTCACGTCCGGCTGGACGTCCGAGGGGTCGGGCCGCCAGGGAGCGGTGCGGGGGAGCGCGGTGGCGGTCGCGGAGCCGGTGCCGCTCGCCCTGCCGGTCCCCGTGGCCGAGCACGCGGGCGCGCCGAGGGCGAGGCCCGCGCCGCCCAGCAGGACGGCCCGGCGGCTCACCCCGCTCGGCTGCGGGCTGCGGGAGTCGTGAGGCATGGCTGCTCTCTCCCCTGACGACGCGGTCGCGGCCCGATCAGTCTTCCTCCGCGGCGCGCGGGCCGCACGCGGCGGTGGGCCGGTGGTGGCCGGATCCGGTGCCGGGCCGTTGCCAGGAGCCCCGGCCCACCCCGATGATCACCACACGTAGCCAAGAGGTCACGTAGTTGCATCCCTTGGCCATCGAAACCTGCCTGAAATGGAGACAAGGTTTGTCATCTCGAACTGTGTTCCGTGCCGTAACGGTGGCTCTGGCGGCGGCGACCCTGGGCGCCACCCTGGTCTCGGGCGCGCAGGCCGCCGCCCCCGCCCGCGACGCCGCTCCCGCCACGGCGGCCACCTCGGTGGCGCCCGGGTCCGAGAACCCCTTCCGGTGGAGGGAACTGGAGGGTCTGAAGGCCGTGCAGCGGGTCATGTACCCGGCGGGCCACCCGGTGACGTACTGGGCACTGGTCCTGGACGAGGAGACGGCCGCGCGGCAGTACTCGGGCGGCAAGTTCTTCCTCTACGCGCCCGCCACCGGTGAGTTCGGGTTCTTCCTCGACACGGACATCGCGGTGCGCCACGCCACGCGGCCCGGCCAGGTCGTCATCGTGGACAGCGAGTTCATGAGGTCGCACCCGCGGGTGGAGGTCCGCTACGGGAACCCGGACAAGCCGAAGAAGGCCCGCACCGTCGCCACCGCCACCATCTGGATGTAGCCGAGCGCCGGCCTCCGTAGCCGGGCCGGGGCCGCCGGGCCCCGGCCCGGCTACGGGTGGACGGCTGCACGGGAGACGGGCCTGCCACCTGGCCCCCGGGCTGCCCAGGGGCGGCCCTGGGAGGTCGGCACTCCCCGGGCCCCGCACCCGGTGGGGCGGCCGGACCGCCGGGGCCGGAACGGGCCCGGGGCGCGGCGGGCCCCGCCCCGGGCCGCTTCTGCCGGTGGGGGCGCGGACGGTGGCGGCGCGGCGCGCGGTGACCCGCCGCGTGATCCGGCTCGCCCGTGCGAGTGATATATCGCCGCGCGGTGACGGCGAACAGCGGCCGCCGTCCCCCGGCACGCGACGATGCCGGGTGGGGGTTCGTCCGCATCGGCCCCAGCCCGAACCGTTTCTTCTTGTGTGGAGGTGCCGTGTACACCACCGAGCCCGTCGCCATGACGCTCCAACCGTCCCCCCAGGAGGACCAGCTGGCTGAGGACTACGCCAGCCTCCTCGGCACCGTGTCCCGCATCGACCGGGCCGTGCGCGACGGCGCCTGGAACGCCGTGCGCGACGAACTGGACCAGCTGGTGAGCGCCGCCGAGGACATGTGGTCCACCCTCTCCGACCCCGACGACGGCGACCACGACCTCTACCAGGCGCCCGTCACCGTCTCCGCGAACGCCGCCACGGTCGTCCGGCTGATCGCCTCCTACGCCGAACCGCACACGGTCGGCCGCGTCCTGTACCCGGCGAGCACCCTCGGCGGGCCGCACGTCCCGGCGGCGGACGAGGCGGTGACGCTGCCGGAAGGGCAGCCCGTGGGCACACCCTGAAGCGTCATCACCCACCACGGGACAATTGGGGTGGACTAGGGTGAAGGCGTACGGCGCGGGACACTGAGCCGGTGCGCCGGCGGGAGGGGGCGACATGACTGCCGAAGCGGTGCGCGAGGGACGGGAAGGAAGAGAAGGGCCGGAAGGGCGAGAGGGAGGGGCGGCGCGGTCGGCGTTCGACGCCGTCCGCCGTCTGATGCCCCCGCACGAGAACGCGGGCGAGCGCGTCGACTGGGAGGCGGCCGAGCGCCTCTGGGGCACCGGGTTCCCCGCCGACTACGTCGCGTTCATGGCCGAGTACGGCGAAGGCACCGTCCAGGACTTCCTCCACATCCTCCAGCCGCTTCCGTCGCCCTACTGGACGGATCCGGACGACGGCATGCGCGCCGAGACGGTCAACGCCCGCGGTTTCCTGCGGAATTTCTCCGGCCCGCCCGGGCTGACGGCACGATCCCCCGCCCCCGTGCTGGCCTGGGGGGTGACCGCGGGCCCCGACATCCTGTGCTGGCAGACCACCGACGAGGACCCCGACCGCTGGCCCGTCGTCGTCATCGGCCGCCACACCCCCGAGCCGGTGAGCCTCCACGACCGCAGCATGACGGGGTTCCTCCGCGGCCTCTTCCTCGCCGAGTTCGACCGGTGCCCGCTCAGCGGCACCCAGTTGTGGGGCCGCCGCCCCAAGTTCCTGCACTGCCGCGAGGAACAGCGCCTGTGGGACGCCGGTATCGACCCGTGGGCAGGGGCGCCGGGCGAGCCGGACCCGCACGCGGGACCGCCTCTCGGCTGACACCGGGCTCAGCCGCGGCGTCCCGCTGATCACGGGCCTCACCGACGCCCGGCCGCCGCGCGCCTTGCGCGCCCTGGAGCTGACCGTCGGCAATAACACGCGCTGGGTGGGCCGCCCCCAGTCCGTACGGCTCGCCCGCACCACCGAGCAGGTCGTGCGGATCGTCCAGGAGGCGGTCCGCGAAGACGGAGGAGAGCGTCGCCGCGGTGCTGTGGCCGGCCTCGGACGGGTCCGGTTTCGTCGCCGGCCAGGTCCTCGTCGCGGACGGGGGCATGACCGCCTGACCCGTGGCCCCGCTCGGTCCGGGCCTCCCGCTCGGGCCGCCGGCGTGCGGGGACAGCGCTGCGGCGCAGGGGCCCCGGGCTGGTATGGAGGGCCGTCGCTCTCCGCTCAGGTGCCGGGCTTCCGGCCGTAGACGAAGACGTCGTCGCCGTTGGCGAGCATCGACCAGTACTTCTTGGCGTCGGCGGTCCGCATGTTGATGCAGCCGTGCGAGCCGGGCGGGGAGTAGACGCTGCCGCTGATGGCGTGGAACGCCTGCCCGCCGTCGAAGAACTGGGCATAGGGCATACGGACGTTGTAGAGGGTCGACCAGTGGTTGACCGAACGCCAGTAGACCTTCTTCGCTCCGGTGCGGGTCTCGTAGCCGTTCCGGCCCGTGCGCACCGGTACCGGGCCGAACTTCAGCGACTTGCCGTCCTGGATCCAGCTGATCTGCCGGGAGAGGTCCACGCACGCGATGCGGCCCTTGTTCACCGGGCACTTGCCGGCCGCGTTGGGATTGCGGCGGGTGATCTCCTGCTGGATGACCCCCCAGGTGACGGGGCCGGCGTAGCCGGCGTTCGGGCTGATCCGGTGACGGGTCTGGAAGTCCTGGATCGCCCGGCAGTCGGCCGGTGACTGCTTGCCGTCGACCGGCCTGCCCAGGTACTTCTCCACGTCCTTCTGGTACGGCCCGGTCTTGGTGGTACAGGCCGGCGCGGCGTGTGCCGTGCCGCCCATGGCGATCGTCAGGGGGGCGGCGAGCCCCGCGGCGCCGAGCAGAACTCCCAGGCGGAGTGCCGCGGTTGGTGTTCTCTTCTGCCTCGCTCTTCTGGTCATAAATAGTATGACTACGTGTGGCGCCGGAGGGTTGCAGCTGAGTCGGCAGGAGAAAAGGTCTGTCCCCGGGGGCGAGGGAGTCCGCGCGGGCTGGTGGCTCGTCCCGGAGGTGCCCGGCACGGCGCTCACCTGTACGGCGCGATTCTGCTGTCCCGCACCTCCCTCACCCGCAGCCTCGTGGGCCCGCAGCCCGCGGGGGCCCGTGAACGAAGGAGGGGCCGGGCGTCGTCGGACGCCCGGCCCCTCCTTCCGCCCGCTACGCGTGGCGGGGCGTGAGCTCCGCCATGGCGGACCAGCCGCTGCCCGGAGCCTCGGTGCTGATGATCTGCGGGGTGGTGGCGATGGCGTCGGCCATCGTGTCCATGGCCGCCTGGAAGTGCGCCGAGTTCACGTGCGCGTCACCGGCCTCGCGGGAGGCGAAGCCCTCGACCAGGACGAACTGGTGGGGGTTGTCGACGCTGGTGGACCACTCGAAGAAGAGGTTGCCCGGCTCCTCGCGGGTGGCCCGGGTGAAGTCGTCGACGAGCGCGAGCCAGTCGCCGGCGCGCTCGGGCCGGACGGTCATCTTGACGACGATCAGGATCATCGGTGTCTCCTGTGGGTCGGGGCGGCAGGGCCGTGAACACGGCGCCGAGGGTGGGCGGGCGGTGCGCCCGTGTCGGTCTCGTCCCCACGGTGGAGGAGGGGAGGGGGCCGGGTGAAGCGGACCGGGGGCCGATTCCGGCCCTGCCGGAAAACCGGGCGGCCGGAGCTCGCCGGCCGCCCGAGCGGCTAGCCGCCGGCCGGCGCCGGCTGCGGCCCGGCCGGCGTGGGGCGGGGGTCGGCGGCAGGGGCGGGCTTCGTCTCGGGCGCCGGCCGGGGGTCGGTTCGGGCGTCGGCGGGCCCGGCGGGGGGCTTCGCCCCGGGCTCCGGCCCGGTGTCGGCAGCGGGCTTGTGCTGCTCGGCCGCCGGCTTCGGCTGCACCGGGGCGGGCTTGACCTCTGCCGGGGAGGGTTCGGCCGCGGGTGGCCGGGGGGCGGGCGCGGGGGCCCGCAGACCCGCCGCGGCCTCGGGAACGGGCACCGACGCGAAGATCGCCTTCTGGTGCTCCTGGAGCTCCTTGGCCCGGTCCCCCGGAGTGGTGGGCAGGTGCTGCTCCTGGGACAGCCGACGCGCCGCGTCCCGGGCCCACTTGCTCGCCGGGGTGTGGAACTGGACCTGGAAGGAGTGCCCCGACCTCGTGTCCCGCCAGGTCGCGTCGATGCCCTGGTAACTCTCCTTCCGGCCCCAGGTGTTCGACCACTCGGTGTTCTCGTTCCCCCAGCTCGCGAGCATCGTCGAGGCGGTGGCCACCCCCTTGGTGTACCGGCCGTCCGTCCATTGGAGCGTGTAGCGGACGGAATCGCCGATCTTGGCCAGGGCGGCGTCGGCCGTCTGCCCGGGGGTCTCCTTCATGGCGGCGGCGACCTTGCGCTTGAGCGCGTCGGGGGACTCCAGGCGGTCGTCGAAGCCGACGAGCGTGGCGTGGCTGATGCGCGCCGCCGCCCGCAGCTCGGGGCTGAGCGCCTCTTCGGTCTCCTTGGCCCGAACGGCGAACTCGTCGACCTTCCGGCTGTCGGCGGCGTTGAGGGACAGCCCGTCAGCGTGCCAGCCGCCGTCCCCGTCCCCGGGCCGCTCGATCTGGGCCGGCTTGCCCGCCGGCGCGGGGTACGGCCGGGCCGGTGGCCCGGCGAGCGCGCTGGAGATCGTGACGGCGCTGAGGGCGACGGCCAGTGCGGCGGATGCCGTGGGCCGGTGGACCGTGCGATTGATGATCATCCGTGACTTCATCCTTCTCTCGGCGATCGTCGTCCAGTGCTCATGCGCCTCAGGCGGCACATGAGTCGGGCATACGGCGACAGATACAACAAGAGTGGGCGAAACCGGGGCACTGAAACGCCTGTGGCGTGGCCTGTTTCGGCCCGGGCGTGGGCGTGCCGGAGGCGTGGGGGCGGTTTCCGGGCCGGGGTGTGGGGGCGGGGCGGCGGCGTGGCCGGTGGACCGAGATGGCCGCTATTCCGCTGAATGTTGAGCTATGTGGGTGGTTGTGGGGGTGTTGTGGGTGTGATGGTCGTATTTGTGGTGGTGTGTGTTGTTAGTTTTTTCGGACTGTTGTGGTGGTGGGTTGTGGGGGAGTGGGTGGTGGTTGTGGTGG
>NZ_JBEYZW010000134.1:0-12683 GCF_040646215.1 Streptomyces sp. NPDC046215
CAAAAATGATGACGGCGTAGAGCGCGACCTTCTTCGCCTGTGCCACGGCGCACGCCTCCCCTGAGCCCGCGGCGGCGCCCCGGTGCCCGGCGACCACCGCCGGGTCCGTCCTCCGCCGCCTCCGGCGGAGGACGGGGCGGCGTCCTCGATGCTCACCGGTGTCGGCTGTCTAGCGCCCGTGGGACTTCTTGGCCTTCGTCACGGCCTCCTGAGCCTTGCCCTCGACCTTCTCCGCGCGGCCCTCGGCCTGCATCCGCTTGTCGTCGGACGCCCGGCCCGCGCTCTCCTTCATGCTGCCCTTGACCTGCTTGGCCTTGGCCTTCGCCTTGCCCATGACAGATTCCTCTCGGTGCGCTCGATCCGGAAGTACACCTTCCGTAACTCAACCCTCCGCGCACTCCGGACCGGCGCGCAACCGGACGGCCGCACCTCCCGGTCCGCACCCGCCGCCACCGCCCCGGCCCCGGCCCACCGGCGCGGACCGCCGCCCGGGAGCCGTCCGGGCGAAAACCGGCGGGCGGCGGTTCGGCCGCCGCATCGGGGGCACCCGCCGGACATGTCACCTGCCACGGATCCCGGCCCCTTGCTCCCCGGCACCGCGGAGTCCCACTGGATGGCCACCGCACCCGCCGCCCCCCGGCCCGCGCTGACCGCCGACATCGAGGTGGACGTCGTTGTCGTCGGCGGCGGCATGGCCGGGCTGAGCACCGCGTGGGAGCTGATCGAGGCGGGCCGCTCGGTGGCCGTGCTGGAGGCCGACCGCCTCGCCGCGGGCGTCACCGGCTGCACCACCGCCAAGGTCACCGCCCTGCACACCCTCGTCTACGACCGGCTGCGCCGGACCCGCGGGCCGAAGGAGGCCGAGCACTACGCCCGGTCCCAGCAGGAAGCGGTTGAACGGATCGTGGAGATCGCCGCCGCCCTCGGCGCGGACTGCGAGCTGGAACGGCTCCCCGCCTTCACCTACGTCACCGACCCCGCGCGGCGGGAGGAAGTGCGGGCCGAGGCCGAGGCGGCCGCGGCCGCGGGGCTGGCGGCCGCCTACGTCGAGGAGACCGGGCTGCCCTTCCCGGTCGCGGGTGCCGTGCGGGTGGAGCACCAGGCCCAGTTCCACCCCCGCAAGTACCTCCTCGCCCTCGCCGACGACATCGTGGCGCGCGGCGGCCGGATCCACGAGCGCACCCGCGTCACCGGACTCACCGAGGGCACCCCCTGCCGCGTCACCACGGAAGGGGGAGTGGTGGTCACCGCGGGCGACGTGGTCGTCGCCACGCACTACCCCGTCTTCGACCGGGCCCTGCTCTTCACCCACCTCTCGCCCCACCGCGAACTCGTCGTCGCGGCCGGCCTGCCGGCCACCGACGACCCGGGCGGCATGTACATCACCGACGAGGGGAACAAGCGGTCGGTGCGGACGGCGCCCTACGGCGAGGGCCGGCGGCTGCTGATCGTCACCGGCGAGAGCTTCACCCCCGGCACGGGCGACGTCGCGGAGCGGTACGGGCGGCTGGCCGAGTGGACCGGCGAGCACTTCGGCGGCGCCGGGATCGTCCAGCGGTGGGCCGCCCAGGACAACGACTCCACCGACGGCGTCCCCCTCGTGGGCCCCTTCCACCCCGGAGCCCGCCACACCTACGTCGCCACCGGCTTCGGCGGCTGGGGCATGAGCGGCGGTGCCATGGCGGGGCGGCTGCTGACGGACCTCATCACCTCCAAGAGCCCCTCGTGGGCCGGCCTGTACGACCCGCGGCGCCTGTGGACGGCACTGCGCGCCGCGCCCACGTTCCTCAAGCACCAGGCGGAGGTCGGCCGGCACTTCGTGGGCGACCGGCTGCGACCCACCCATGTGGACTCCGTCGCGGAGATCGGCCCCGGCACGGGCGCCCTCGTCCGGGTGGACGGCCGGCGGTGCGCGGTCTACCGCGAGGAGGACGGCACCCTGCGGGCCCTCTCCGCACGCTGCCCGCACCTGGGGTGCCTCGTCGCCTTCAACGCCGCCGAACGGACCTGGGAGTGCCCCTGCCACGGCTCGCGCTTCGACACCGACGGCACGCTCCTCCAGGGACCGGCCACCCGGCCCCTGGAGGAACGCGCCGTGGAGGACCTCACGTGACGGTGGTGCGCAGCCGGAACCGCTCCTGCCAGTGCTCCCCGTCCGTGGTGACCTCGCGGAGCTGCCGCACCGCGTCCAGTACCTCCCGGTGCGAGATGTACAGGGCGTTGACGCCGAACCGCAGCAGGTCCGGGGCGCGCATGTCGCCGACGACACCGCGGGCGGCGAGCGCCTGCACCATCGCGTACGCCTCCGGGTGCCGCAGGACCACCTGGCTGCCGCGCCGGCCCGGCTCGCGCGGGGTGACGTCGCCGAAGCCGAGGCCCGCCAGCAGGGTGTCGGCGCAGTCCTGGAAGAAACCGGTCAGCGACAGGCTCTTGGCGCGCACCAGCTCCATGTCGACCCCCTCGAAGGCCGTGAGGGCCGCCTCCAGGGCGAGCAGGGAGAGGATCGGCGGGGTGCCGATCCGGGCCCGGCCCACGCCCTCGGCCGGGGTGTAGCCGCCGCTCAGGCCGAACGGTTCGGAGTGTCCGTTCCAGCCGGTGATCGGGTGGTCGAAGGCCGCCTGGTGACGCTCGGCGACGTAGAGGAACGCCGGGGCGCCCGGTCCCCCGGAGAGGTACTTGTACCCGCAGCCCACGGCCAGGTCGACGCCCAGCTCGTCCAGCCGCACGGGCAGCGCCCCGGCCGCGTGGCACAGGTCCCACAGCATCAGCGCGCCGGCCCGCTGCACGGCCCGGGTCGTACCGGGCACGTCGTGCAGCTCGCCGGTGCGGTAGTCCACGGGGGAGTACCCGGCGACGGCGACCCGGTGGCCCTCCTCGGCCAGGAACCCCGGCAGGCCGGCCGCGGGGATGCGGCGGACCTCCAGGCCGAACAGCCGGGCCACGGAGTCCGCGATGTACTGGTCGGTGGGGAAGTGCGCCGGGTCGGTCAGCAGCAGCGGGCGGCCCGGGCGCAGCCGCACGGCGGCGGACAGGGCGTTGAACAGCTGGACGCTGGTGGAGTCCCCGGCCACCGTCTGGCCCGGCGCCGCGCCGATCAGGTGCCCGATCGCGTCCCCCACCCGCAGCGGCGCCTGCCACCAGGCGTTGTCGTTCCACGACCGGATCAGGTCGGTGCCCCACTGCCGCCGGACGGCGTCCGCCATGGCGGGGGGCACCGCGGCCGGCAGGGCCCCGAGCGAGTTGCCGTCGAGGTAGACGACGCCTTCGGGCAGCAGGAAGCGCTCCCGCAGGGGGGCGAGGGGATCGGCGTCGTCGAGCGAGGTGGCGCGCGCCGCCAGGGCATCGAGGACAGGGGTGGCGGTGGTCACCGCGGGGCTCCGCTTCTTCGGGGTAGGGCTGTGGGGCTGTCGCCGCGGGGCCGGAGCCGGCCGGTGGGCACCGGCCGGCTCCGGCCCCGCGACCGGTTTCAGGACTGCCGCGGCCGGCACATGCGGGCGAGGACGTCGATCACCGACCGGGCGGCGTCCGACCCCGGCTCGATGAGGGTGTAGTGGCCGGTTCCGGGCAGGGTCACCAGCTCGGCGTCGGTGTGCGCGGCGACGTAGTCGGTGAACTGCTCGTGGGGCAGCTCCTCGTCCACCTCGCCGTGGAGCACCACGGTCGGCACGCCGGTGGTGCCCCTGCCGCGGAGCAGCGTGAGCGGGTCCACGAGCGGGAGCCGGGCGGCGGCCTCGTCGGCGCCGCCCAGGAGCTGCAGACCCGCGCCGGAGCTGAGGTCCTCCCGGATCGTCCCCGCCAGATCGGTGATCGGGGCGAGGCCCAGGATCGCGGCGGGGAAGCCCGTGGTGGTGTGCCACGGCGAGTCCGCGGGGAGCAGCCCGCGCGCGCCGGCCCACAGGGCGAGGTGGCCGCCGGAACAGTGGCCGGCCAGCACGAAGGGCCGGCCCGCCGGGATGGTGTCGACGGCCAGGGCGATGTCGTCGAACGTGGCGGGGTAGCCGCCCGCACCGCCCGAGCGGCGGAACCCGGGCAGCACCGTGGTGAAGCCGTGCTGCGCCAGATGGGCGGCGAACGGTGTCAGGTGCATGCGGTCGTACCGCCAGTAGCCGCCGTGCAGCAGCATGACCAGCGGGGCGTCGTCCGGGCTTTCGGTGCCCTGCGCGGGCCACAGGTCGTAGACCTGGTGGGGGTGGTCGCCGTACTTGCCGTGCACGGGCGCGAGGACGGGCTTGATGCTCAGCACCCGCCGCTCCTCCTCGAGCGCCACGTCGGAGAACGTCCTAGACATAGCTGCGGGCCGTCCATATCTCCGGGAAGACGAACCGGTTGGCGCGCTTCTCCAGCCACTCCACGCCCGACGAGCCGCCGCTGCCGGACTTCGCGCCCATCGCGCGGCGGACGATCAGCACGTGGTCGGAGCGCCAGCGCCGCACCAGCTCGGAGATGTCGGTGAGGGCCTCGCCCAGGGCCACCAGGGGGTCGTGCCGGGGGCCGGCGTAGATCTGTCGCCAGACCTCCTCGATGCCGGGGTCGCCCTCGTGCGTCACCGTCCGGTCGCGCTCCAGGACCTGCTGCGGGACGGGCAGGCCGCGGCGGTGCAGGAACGCCAGCACCTCGTCGTACAGGGACGGCTCGACGAGGGCCTCCTCCAGCTCTGCGTACACGCGGGGGTGGCCGCGGTGCGGCTGCACCATCGAGCGGGACTTGT
Organism: Streptomyces sp. NPDC046215; assembly: GCF_040646215.1. NCBI lineage: Bacteria > Bacillati > Actinomycetota > Actinomycetes > Kitasatosporales > Streptomycetaceae > Streptomyces > Streptomyces sp. NPDC046215. The sequence goes on from NZ_JBEYZW010000134.1 coordinate 4,709, forward strand.
CGCCGAGCAGGAACTCCATGTGGCGGTACATCGCCGACTGGAAGCCCGACGCCTTGCCGAACGCGGCCCGGAAACCGTTGAACTGAACGGGCGTCAGCTTCGCGAGGGGCCGCCAGGAGTCGTTCAGCGCCTGGTGCTGGCTGATGCTGCGGCGCAGCGCGTCCATGGCGAGCTCGAAGTCGTCCTTGAGCAGGGCCTCGCGGGCGGCCCGCCACTCGTGGACGATCAGGGTGAACCACAGCTCCATCACCTGGGTGGTCACCAGGAAGCCCATCTCTTCCGGGGCGTCGGTGAAGGGCTGCTGGAGGGTGGTCAGCAGGGAGGCATGGACGTAGTCGTCGTAGGGGGTCGTCCCCTCGAACTCCAGGAGGGAGTCGTCCTCCCCGGATTCGGTGGGTGCGAGCGTGCTGTCGGTCATGGGGGTCTCCTCGGTAGGGGTGGCTGTGCGGCACGGGCGCCGCGGCCGGCGGCGCCCGGTGTCGGTCACACGCCCAGGAAGGAACCGCCGGTCGCGTCCAGGTGCTGTCCGGTCACCCAGCGGGCGTCGTCACTGGCCACGAACGCCACGATGTCGGCGATGTCCGCGGGCTGCCCGATGCGGTTGAAGGCCGAGAGGGCCGCCAGCCTGGTCCGGGTCTGCGGGTCCTGGAGGGTCGGGTTGATCTCCGTCTCGACGATGCCGGGCGCCACGGCGTTGACCGTGATGCCGCGCGGGCCGAGCTGGTGGGCCAGGGTGAGGGTCAGGGTGTCGAGCGCGCCCTTGGTCATCGCGTAGGCGGCGATGTGCGGGAAGGCGATGCGGGTGACGCCGGAGGAGATGTTGATGATCCGGCCGCCGTCCCGCAGCCGCTCCAGGCCCTGCTGGATCACGAAGAACGGCGCCTTGACGTTGACCGCGAAGACCCGGTCGTAGTCCTCCTCGGTCACGTCGGAGATCATCTTCGGCAGGGTGATGCCGGCGTTGTTGACCAGGATGTCCAGCCCGGGGCCGGCGCCGCGGGCGGCGAGGGCCGTGTCGAACGCGGCCCAGAGCGCGGCCGCGTCACCGGGGACGCCCAGCTCGGCGCGGAAGGCGAACGCCTGCCCGCCCGCCGCCTCGATCTCCGCCACGGTCTCCTTGGCGGCCACCGGGTCGTGCCCGTAGTGCACTGCCACCAGGGCGCCCTCGCGGGCCAGCCGCAGGGAGATGCTCTTGCCGATCCCCCGGCTGCCGCCGGTCACCAGCACTGTCTTCTCGGAAAGCCTGCCCATGGTCATCGACCCTTCAGCTCCTGTGATCCTCGGCCGTCGGCCGTTGGTGTGGCGATCGCCGGGGGCCGGCTGCGGCGCGCGCGGTGCGGCGATCGGTGCGTCCTCAAGTCCCGTGTGCCGCACCCGGCCCCATGCGGGGAGCGGGTGCGGCCGTGGTCAGGCGTCGAAGTCGAGTCCGACCTCGTCGGTCTCCGGCCGGGCCCGGCAGGCCAGGGTGTAGCCGTCCGCCACCTGTGAGGCGTCCAGGGCGTACTGGCGGTCCATCCGCACGCCGCCCGAGACCACCTTGGCGCGGCAGGTGCCGCACAGGCCGTCGCGGCAGGAGTACGGGGTCTCGGGCCGGGCGCGCAGGACGGCGTCCAGCACCACCTTGTCCCCGGGCTCCATGGTGGTCACCGTGGTCCGGCCGCCGAGGCGCGCGGTGATCCGCCCGGTCCGGCCGCTCCGCTCCGGGGCCGCGAACTCGCGCGAGCCGTCCTCGGCGGAGAAGAGCTCGAAGCGCACCCGGGCCGGGTCGGCGCCCCACCGGGCGAGCCCCTCCCGGACCGCCTCGACCAGCCCCCAGGGACCGCACAAGTAGAAGTGACCACCGTCGTCGCCGGGCTCGGCGCCCAGCAGGGCCAGCAGCTTCGGCAGCCGGGCGCCGTCGATCCGGCCGGAGAGCAGCTCGGCCTCGCGCGTCTCCTGGGAGAGGACGTACAGGACGGAGAACCGTCCGACGTAGGCGTCCTTGAGGTCGGCCAGCTCGTCCGCCAGCAGCGCCGAGCGGGAGCTCTGGTTGGCGTAGATCATCGACACCCGGCACTCCGGGTCGTCGCGCAGGGCCGCCGCCGCCATGCTCAGCAGCGGGGTGATGCCGCTGCCGCCGGCGACGAGGACGTGGTGGGCGCCGGGGTGGTCCGCCAGCCGGAAGTCGCCCGTGGGGGGCGAGAGTTCCAGGACGTCACCGGCGGCCAGCGCCGTCGTGGCGTACTCGGCGAAACCGCCGGAGCCCAGGCGCTTGACCACCAGGCGCAGCCCGGACCGGTCCGCGGGCGGGAGGCAGACCGAGTAGCTGCGGCGCAGCTCGGTGCCGGCCGGGGCGTGCCGGACGGTCACATGCTGTCCGGCCCGGTGGGCGAAGGTCTCCGCCAACTGCCCGGGGATGTCCAGGGTGATCGCCACGGCTTCGTCGGTGAGCCGCTCGACGCCGGTGACGGGCAGCCGGTGCCAGCCGAGAGCGCGGGGCGGGCCGGCCGGGGCCGGGTCACCGGCCGCTGTCGTGAGGGTGTTCATCGCATTCATGACGGGTCGTTACATCGCCTTCAGGTGCGCGAAGGTCTCATGGCACGCGGTGCACACCATGACGGACTGGCACCGGGTGGCCCCGAACGGGCTCTGCGGCCGGGTCGCCACGGAGCCGCAGTTGGGGCAGGACAGGCCGAACCCGAGCCGGACGGGCAGCGGGGCGCTCGCGGCGCCCGGGGGCACGATGCCGTGCTCGGACAGCTTGCGGCGGCCCTCGTCGCTGATCCAGTCGGTGGTCCAGGCGGGGGAGATCACCTGCCGCACCCGGCCGTCGGGGTGCCCGCAGTCCGCCAGCGCCGCCCGGATGCCCTTCTCGATGGCCGGCATTGCCGGGCAGCCCAGGAAGGTCGGGGTGATGGAGACCTCCATGACGCCGTCCGCCGCCGTCTCCACCGAGCGGATCACGCCCAGGTCGGCCAGGGTGACCATGGGGAGTTCGGGGTCCGGCACGGTGTTCACCCGGGCCCTGACCCGCTCGGCCGGCAGCCGGAGCGCGGTGCTCACCAGCGGCCCCCCGGGTACTGGCGGTACACCGACTGCAGCTCGGCCAGCAGCGGGCCGAACGCCTCGGTGTGCAGGCCCGACCGCCCACCGGTCGCCTGCCAGGCCGCGGTGGGGACCGTCAGGCCCGCCTCGGCCACCACGGCCGCCACCTCCCGCTCCCACGGCTCCCGCAGCCCGGCCGGGTCGGGAGCCGTGCCGTCGGCGGCCAGCCGCTCCACCAGCTCGTCGGAGGCGAACAGCTCGGCGGCGTAGGGCCACACGAGATCCAGCCCGGCCTGCATCCGCCGCCGGCTCTCGGCCGTGCCCCGCCCAAGGCGGACGGTCCACTGCGAGGCGTGCATCCGGTGGTACTCCACCTCCTTGGCCGCCCGCACGGCGAAGCCCGCCAGCACCGCGTCCGCGGACTGCTCCAGCGCCGTGTAGAGGAGCCGGCTGTAGTGCGTGTACACCAGCTGCCGGGCGATGGTCACCGCGAAGTCCCCGTTGGGGAGCTCCACCAGCAGGGCGTTGCGGAACTGGCGCTCGGTCCGCAGGTACGCCAGGTCGTCCTCGCTGCGCCCGGTGCCGTCCAGCTCCCCGCTGCGGGAGAGCAGGACCCGGGCGTGGCCGATCAGGTCCAGGGCGATGTTGGAGATCGCCAGGTCCTCCTCGATGGTCGGCGCGCGGGTCACCCAGGCGCAGAGCCGCTGGGCGAGGACCAGCGCGTCGTCCCCGAGCCGCAGCGCGTACCCGGCGACGTCCGCCGTGCGGGGCTCGGCAGCGCTAACCGTCATGGCTGCCCCCCTCGTTCAGCGGCACGTAGAACTCCGGGTAGCGGTAGGGCTTGTCGGCGGCGTTGCTGAAGAGCGGGTCCTTCTCGTCGGGCGAGGAGGCGCGCACCGCGTCGGAGCGCACCACCCAGATCGACACCGAGTCCCCCCGGCGGGTGTACAGGTCCCGGGCGTTGGCGAGGGCCATGTCGGCGTCGGCGCCGTGGACGGAGCCCACGTGCTGGTGGGAGAGGCCACGGCGCGGCCTGATGAACACCTCCCACGGAGTCTGCGCTCCTGCGGACTGCTGGTTCATGACGCCTGCCCCTCTGCTTCCCACTGTGCTTCCCGGCCTTCTGCGTGGCCCGCCGCGTAGGCGTCGACGGCCTCGCGCACCCAGGCGCCGTCCTCGTGGGCGGCCACCCGGTGGGCGAGGCGCTGCCGGGCGCACTGCGAGCCGTCGGCGAGCGCGTCCCGGAACAGCCGCCAGTCGATCGGGCTGAAGTCGTAGTGCCCGCGCTCCTCGTTCCAGCGGATCGCCGGGTCGGGCAGGGTCACCCCCATCCGCTCGGCCTGCGGGACGACGTTGTCGACGAAGCGCTGCCGCAGCTCGTCGTTGGTGTGCTGCTTGATGCCCCACGCCATCGACCGGCGGGTGACCGCCGCGCCCATGGCCGCGGTGCGCTCGTCCGCGCCGCCCGCGGTGGTGTCCGGCGGGCCGAACATCAGGGCGACGGCGGGCAGCCACCAGCGGTTGACGGCGTCCTGCGCCATCTCCTTCTGCTCCGCCGTGCCCCGGCACAGCGCCCAGAGCATGTCGTAGCCCTCGCGGACGTGGAACGCCTCCTCCTGGCAGACGCGGCGCATGGCGCGCGCGTACGGGCCGTAGGAGGTGTGGCACAGCGGCACCTGGTTGACCACGGCCGCGCCGTCCGTCAGCCAGGCGATCGCGCCGGTGTCCGCCCAGGTCAGCGCCGGGTAGTTGAACGTCGCCGCGTAGCGCTGGTGCCCGCTGTGCAGGGCGTCCAGCAGCTCGGCGCGGGCGGTGCCGAGGGTTTCCACGGCGGAGTAGAGGTAGAGCCCGTGGCCGGCCTCGTCCTGCACCTTGGCCAGCAGGCTGGCCTTGCGGTGCAGCGAGGGGGCCCGGGTCAGCCAGGCGCCCTCCGGCTGCATCCCGATGATCTCGGAGTGGGCGTGCTGGGCGATCTGCCGGAGCAGCATGCGCCGGTAGCCGTCCGGCATCCAGTCCCGGGGCTCGATCTGCTCACCGGCGGCCAGCAGCGCCTCGAAGTGCTCGGTGAGCTGCTTCTCGTCGACCGCGCGCTCGTCGACGGCGCTGCCTGTGCCGCCCGTGGCGTCCACGACGGCGGCCGCACTGGTGGAATCGGCGGTCACCACGCGACTCCCTGAGCCCCTGAGAGCACCTCGATCACTCCTTCACCGCTGTACCGGGCTGTTCTGGTCACTTCTGGATGGTTATGGCCGGTTCTTGTGCAACCTGCCGCAACTGCCGTGCGGCAGTGGCTCCAGAGATGAAGAGGACGGGACAGGGGATTTCCTTCCACACCGACTTCGTGACGATGATCACGAAAAGGGCAGGGAGTGCATGGCGCCTCCGGCGCCTCTTATCTATCGGTTCCACCCATCGGTGTCGGTACAACTACCCCGGCCCGCAACGAGAGGGATACGCACATGAGCACCGTTCGGGAGATGCTCGTCGAGCTCACCGGCACGCCGGAGTACGCCGACAGCATCAGCGAGGACGCCGACCTCAGCGCCACCGGCATCGACTCCGGCGACCTGGTGCGCCTCATCCTGCTCATCGAGCAGCGCACCGGCGTCGAGGTCACCGCCGAGGAGATGGACAAGCTGACGACCATCGCGGACTACGAGCGCTTCGTCGCGGCCCGCGGCGGCGCCACCCCGACGCCGGGCGGCGACTCCTGATGTGGCTGACCCAGCTGGTGGAGCGCAACCGCCAGTGCTTCCCCGACCGGACGGCCCTGGTGGACGAGCGCCGCTCGGTCACCTGGAGCGAGTTCCGCGACCGGACCGTGGGCATCGCCCGCGGGCTCGCCGGGCTGGGCATCGAGCGCGGTGACCGCGTCGCGGTGCTCTCGCTGGACCGCGTCGAGGTCATGGAGACCTACTTCGCGCTCGCCCGCCTCGGCGCGCTCTTCGTGCCGCTCAACCACAGCCTGACCCCCGCCGAGGTCACCGGGATCGTGGAGCGCACCGGGGCGGTCGCCGTCATCGGCGAGGCCGCCCTGCTGGAGCGCCACCCGGACCTGCCCGTCCGGCTGCGGATCGCCGTGGAGAGCGAGGAGTTCGCCACCCTGGGCGCCGGCGGCACGGAGCTTCCCGAGCTCCCCGACCTGCCCGACGACGCCCTGGCCGCGATCCTGCACACCTCGGCGACCACCGGGCAGGCCAAGGGCGTCACGGTCGACCACACCTCGTTCCGGGCCATCGCCCTGGGCTGGCTCGCCGTGGCCCGGCCCACCGACGACATGGTGCTCGTCAACTGCTGCCCGCTCTACCACGGCAGCGTGGTGGTCTCGCTGACCTACATGGCGGCGGGCGCGACCCTGGTCCTCATCCCCGGCTTCAAGCCGCAGACGGCCCTCGCGGCCGTCGAGGCCCACCGCGCCACGCACATCTGGCTCGTCCCGCAGATGCTCCGCTTCATGCTCCAGGCCAAGGCGATGGGGAGCACGGACCTCTCCACCCTGCGCGAAGTGCTCTACGGCGCCGCGCCGATGCCCGTCGAGATCTACGCCGAGGCCACCGAGCGGCTCGGCTGCGGCTTCCGGCAGGTGTACGGGATGACCGAGGTCGGCGGCCCGTTCGTCACCCTCGGCCCCGACGAGCACCCCGCCCTGGACGACCTCCCCGAGGTCATCCCCGGCGGCCGGGTCATCCCCGGCATGTCGGTACGGGCCCTGGACGGCCAGGACGAGGACGTCCGGCCGGGCGACGTCGGGGAGATCTGCGTCCGCGGCCCCGGCGTCATGCGCGGCTACTGGGACAACGACGAGGCCACCGCCGAGATCACGGTGGACGGCTGGATCCGCACCGGCGACCTCGGGCGCATCGACCGCGACGGCCGGATCCACCTCGTCGACCGCACCAAGGACCTGATCATCCGGGCCGGGCAGAACGTCTACCCCACCGAGATCGAACGGGCCCTGCGCTCGCACCCCGCGGTGCGCGACGCGGCCGTGGTCGGCGTCCCCGACGAGGACTACGGCGAGGTCCCCCTCGCCTACGTCGTCGCCGAGGACGGCACCGGCCGGTCCGACCTGGTCCGCCACCTCGCCGACCAGCTCGCCCCGTACAAGCGGCCCCGGCGCATCGAGTTCATCGACGAGGTGCCGCGCAACCCGGCGGGCAAGATCCTCAAGAAACTGCTGCGCACCTGAACGGGCCCCGGCCGGCGCTACCTTGCGAGGACCGGGCGCGGACCGGGCACGAACTGCTCGCTCTGCGCCCGGTCCTCGCCGCGACGGGCCTCGCCCTCGGCCTCGTCGCCACCGGCGACCCCGCGGCGCGCCCGGCCGGCCCGAGCGAGGAGCAACTGGCGGCCGCCATGCTCCCCGGCCGCCGCCGGGACTTCCTGGCCGGGCGCGGCGCCGCGCGCCGGGCCCTGGCCGCCGCCGGCCTCCCCGCGGGAGAGATCCTCCGCGAGGGGCGCCGCCCGGTGCTGCCCGCCGGCAGCGTCGGCTCGATCAGCCACTCCGCCGGCCTCGCCGTCGCCCTGGCCGCCCCTGCCCACCGCTTCCGCGCCCTCGGCTGCGACCTGGAGCTGCGCGGCCTGCCGACGGCCGCCGCGCACGTGGTCCTCACCCCGGACGAACAAACCTGGGCGATCGGCGCGCCGACTCCGGCGGAGGCCGAACACCGGCTGCTCGCGGCCTTCTCGGCCAAGGAAGCGGCCTTCAAGGCGTTCGGCACCCTGCTCCCCGGGAGCGTCACCAACCTGCTGGGCATCGCCGCCCACCCGGTGCCCGGCGGCTTCCGCGCCCGGCCGCGGGCCCTGCCCGACCGGGTCCTGGAGGTCCGGGTCCACCCGGTGGGGCCAGGAGTGTTCAGCTGGACCGCCGCCCCGGCGGAATGACCCCCGGCTAACCTGGGTCCGTGATCCGGATCAGGGACAGTGTCTGGTGGGTAGTTTAACTGGGGCG
>NZ_JBEYZW010000135.1:0-12647 GCF_040646215.1 Streptomyces sp. NPDC046215
GCCGGACGGGCTGAATAGCCCGTCCGGCGCTTGAGGACAGGGCACAGCAGCCCGTCCGGCGGTTGAGGCCGCCGACGCGCAGCGGCCCCCCACCCTTCAGACCAGCCCCGTCCCCCTCCCCAGCTCCCCCACCTCCGGTGCCGCGAAGGTCTCGTTCGGCGGCCGGGCGGCGAAATACGGGGTGAGCAGCTCATCGAGCTCGTCGGCGGTGAAGACGTCCTTGGCGGTGTCGAACCTCGCCGCGATCCTGGGTCGTTCGACGACGGCGACCATCCCCCCGTGCACCACGAAAACCTGTCCGCTGACACCCGCCGCGGCCGGTGAGGCGAGGTACCCGACCAGGGGCGAGACGTGCTCCGGGGCGAGCTTGTCGGGGGCTCCCGGTTCCGGCGAGCCGAGGCCGGCGAAGAGCTCCTCGGTCATCCGGGTCCGGGCCCGGGGGCAGATCGCGTTGACCGTGACCCCGTACTTGCGCAGCGCCTCGGCCGTCGAGGTGGTGAGGGCGACGATGCCCGCCTTGGCGGCGGCGTAGTTGGGCTGGCCGGCCGAGCCGAGCAGGAACGCCTCCGAGGAGGTGTTGACGATCCGCCCGTAGACGGGCCGTCCGGTGGCCTTGGCCCGGTCCCGCCAGTGCGCGGCGGCAAAGCGGATGAGGTTGAAGTGCCCCTTGAGGTGCACGCGGATCACGGAGTCCCACTCGTCCTCGCTCATCGAGAAGACCATCCGGTCGCGCAGGATGCCCGCGTTGTTGACGAGGACGTCGAGGGCGCCGCCGGTGTCGACGGCCAGTTGGACGAGGCCGCGGGCCTGCTCGAAGTCGGCCACGTCACCGAGGTGGGCCGTGGCCCGGCCGCCGGCCGCCCGGATCCGCGCGGCGACCTCCTCGGCGGGTGCGGCGGACGCCTCGCCGGAGCCGTCCCGGCCCGGCTGTCCGTAGTCGTTGACGATGACGTGGGCGCCGAGCCCGGCCAGTTCGAGGGCCTCGGCCGCGCCGAGGCCGCGCCCGGCGCCGGTGACGACCGCGGTTCTGCCCGCCAGGGGCTGCTGTGCCGACATCGGGGGCTCCTCCCCTATATCTCTTCCATCTCTATGCAGGTGCGCAAGGCTTCCCCGGTGCGCATCTGGTCGAGGGCGTCGTTGACGGAGGCGAGCGGGACCCGGTGGGTGATCATCCCGGCCAGGTCGACGCGTCCGGCCCGCCACAGGGCGATGGTGCGTTCGTAGGAGCGCAGCACGTCGCCGCCGCCGTACATGGACGGCAGGATCCGTTTCTCGTCGAGGAACAGCTCGAACATGCTGAGCTGGAAGTAGTCGTCCGCGGCGCCCGCCCCGACGACGCACAGGGCGCCGCCGCGCCGGGTCGCCCGGTACGCGGCGCGGGCGGTGGCGGAGGTGCCCACGACCTCGAAGGCGTAGTCGAAGCCCTCGCCGCCGGTGACCCGGGCCACGGCGTCGTCGAGGGCGTCGGGCGCGACGGCCTCGGTCGCCCCGAAGCGCAGGGCGGCCTCGCGCCGGGCCGCGACGGGGTCGACGGCGACGATCTGCGCGGCGCCCGCGACCCGGGTGCCCTGGACGGCGCCGATCCCGACGCCGCCGCAGCCGATCACCGCGACGGACGAGCCGGGTTCGACCTTCGCGGTGTTGAGGGCGGCGCCGAGGCCGGTGGTGACACCGCAGCCGATGAGCGCGGCGACGTCGTACGGCATGTCGTCCGGGACGGGCACGGCGCTGCCCGCGCCGATGACGACCTCCTCGGCGAAGGTGCCGGTGCCGGCGAAGCCGAAGAGCTCGCCGCCCGGGTGCCGGAAGCCCGCGGTGCCGCTCGCCAGGAAGCCGGCCATGCACAGGTGGGTCTGGCCGCGCCGGCACGCGGGGCAGGTGCCGCAGGAGGGCAGCCAGCGGATCAGCACCCGGTCGCCCGGGCGGACGCCGGTGACGCCGTCCCCGACGTCGGTGACCTCCCCGGCACCCTCGTGCCCGGGGACGAAGGGCGCGGGCTGCGGCAGCACCCCGGACATCGCGGAGAGATCGGAGTGGCACAGTCCGGCGGCGCGGATCCGTACCCTCACCTTGCCGGGTCCGAATCCCACGGCCTCGACGCCGTCGAGGACGTCGAGTCTGTCCTCGCCCGTCTTGTGCTGAACGACTGCGCGCATGGCGCGGCTCCCTTCAGGGGTGTCGGTGCCGGGGTGGAGGTGCCGGGGTTCGAGCTGTCGGGGCGTCAGGAATGGGTGACGAGCGTGTCGGTGAGGACGGGCGCGTCGCCGCGTTCCACCGCGGTCACGGACACCTGGATCCGGCCGGGCGCGGGGCTGCCGGGCCACATCCGCACGCGCAGGGTCTCGCCGGGGTGGACGATGCCGGCGAAGCGGGTGGTGTACGAGCGAACGCGGGTGACGTCCCCGCCGAGCGCGATGTCCACGACGGCTTTGAGGGTCATGCCGTAGGAGCACAGGCCGTGCAGGATCGGCCGCTCGAAGCCGGCGCGTGCGGCGAAGTCGGGGTCGGCGTGCAGGGGGTTCCAGTCGCCGGAGAGGCGGTAGAGGAGGGCCTGGTCCTCGCGGACGGGGCGTTCGACGGTGTGGGCGGGGGCGCCGGCGGGGGCCGGGGGGCGGGTGGTGGTGCCGCGTTCGCCGCCGAAGCCGCCCTCGCCCCGGACGTAGATCTCGCTTCCGGCGCTCCACAGCGGCCCGTCGGCGTCGGCGACGTCGGAGCGCAGCACGATGACGGCGGCCTTGCCCTTGTCGTGGACGGCGGCGACGCGTGAGGTCAGGGTGGCGGAGCCGCTGACGGGCAGGGGGCGGTGCGCCTCGACCGTCTGTCCGCCGTGCAGGACGGCGGTGAGGTCGATGTCGATGCCGGGTGCGGACAGGCCGCCGGCCAGGGCCGTGCCGCCGCCGCCCGCGACGGTGGCGAAGGTGGGCAGGACGTGCAGCCTGCTCTCCAGGGTGTAGCGGAGCTCGTCGGGGTCGGTCGCGGGGAGGCCCGCGCCGATGCCCAGGTGGTAGAGCAGGACGTCCTTGTGGTTCCAGGTGATCGGGGTGCGGCGGGGCTCGGCGGCGACCGCCTTCACTGCGTCGATGGGCATCGGGCCGGCTCCTTCGCGACGGGGTGGAGACCCCGGCCCGGCCGTCCGCACCGCCGATCGGGCCGGGGTCGTATCCGGTCGGCCGAACGCCACTAGAACGCGTTCTAGCCAACGGCCTCATATATAGCCGATCCCCGCGGGGCCCGGAAGGGCGCCGACAGCGCTCCGGCCGCTCCGCGGCCTTCGGCCGCCCGCCGGGACAAATGTCACGGCCGACCGCGGACATCCGCATCTCCCCTGCTCATAGGCGGTTTTCTATCGTTGTCCCATGAGCGACACCGCCGTGGAGAGGAAGCACCTCCAACCGCCCAACCGGTACGCCATGCTGCCGTGGCTGTTCATGGTGACCGGCCCCGCCCTGGACGTCGTCCACGGCAGGACGGCCCTGCCGTGGCTGGCGGGGGCCGGGATCCTCGCGTTCGCCGTCCTCTACGCCCTCACGATCTTCGCCGGGTTCGACACGGCCCGGAAGGACGCCTTCGCGCCGAAGGCGCAGCTGGCGGCCCTCGCGGTGCTCACCTACGCCCTCGCCCTCGGTTACGGGGGCGACTGGGTCCTCTTCTTCCCCCTGCTGTCGCTCGCCGCGGGGACCCTGCTGCGCGGGATGCGCCGCCGGCTGGGGCCGCCGATCTTCCTCCTGTCCGTCTCGGCGGCGGTCATCGCGCTGACCCGGGACGCGGCGGACGACCTGATGCTGGTCGGCTACGGCACGGCCCTGTCGGGGCTGGTGGCGGCGGCGCTGCTGTCCCTCTTCGACGCGGTCGGGCAATTGCGGGACACCCGTGAGGAGCTGGCCCGCAGCGCGGTCGAGCGGGAGCGGCTGCGCTTCTCGCGCGATCTGCACGATCTGCTCGGCCACACGATGTCGGTGATCGTCGTCAAGGCGGAGGCGGTGCGCCGCCTCGCGAAGCGCGACGTGGAGGCCGCGCTCGGGCAGGCCGCCGACATCGAGGCGGTGGGCCGGCAGGCGCTCACCGAGATCCGCGAGGCCGTCACCGGCTACCGCGAGGGCAGCCTCACCACCGAGCTGGAGCGGGCCGGTTCGCTGCTGGAAGCCTCCGCCATCGAGCCCGTCGTCACCCAGACCGGTCCGCCGCTGCCGCCGCAGACGGCGGCGCTGCTCGGCTGGGTCGTCCGCGAGGGCGTCACCAACGTCGTCCGGCACAGCGGGGCCGCGCGCTGCCGGATCGACGTGCGCGGCGAGACCGACCAAGTGCGCCTGGAGATCACCGACGACGGGCGCGGCGTAGGCTCGGCACCGGCCGGCACGGGCACGGGGGGCACGGGTCTGACGGGGCTCGCCGAACGGCTGGCCGCGGCGGGCGGGTCGCTGACCACCGGCCCCGACGGGCGCCGGGGCTTCCGGCTCGTGGCCGAACTGCCCGTGGACTCAGGAGCCGAGGAGGATCTTCGCGCATGACGAGGCTGTTGCTGGCCGAGGACCAGGGGATGATGCGCGGCGCGCTGGCGCTGCTGCTGGGCCTGGAGGAGGACATGGAGGTCGTCGCCCAGGTGGGCGACGGCGACGACATCCTGCCGGAGGCCCTGCGGACCCGGCCCGACGTGGCCCTGCTGGACATCGAACTCCCGGGCCGCAGCGGCCTCGACGCGGCGGCGGACCTGCGGGACCGGCTGCCCGGCTGCCGGGTCCTGATCCTGACGACGTTCGGGCGCCCCGGGTACCTGCGGCGGGCGATGGAGGCGGGCGCGTCCGGGTTCCTGGTCAAGGACGGGCCGGTGGAGGAGCTCGCCGCGGCGGTCCGCAAGGTGCTCGCGGGCGAGCGGGTCATCGACCCGGCCCTGGCCGCGGCGGCCCTGAGCGCGGGCCCGAACCCGCTGACGCAGCGCGAACGGGACGTGCTGGCCGCGGCAGTGGACGGGGCGACGGTGGCGGACATCGCGGCGAAGGTGCACCTGTCGCCCGCGACGGTGCGCAACTACCTGTCGGCGGCCATCGGCAAGACGCAGACCCGCAACCGGATGGAGGCGGTACGGGCGGCACGGCAGAACGGCTGGCTGTGACGGGCGGGGCCCCTGCCGGGGCGGGTGCCGAGGCGGGTGCCGAGGGCGTTGCGGTATCCGCCGGGCGGACCGCCCGCGCGGCCCCTGCCGGGCAGGGCGACACGTGACCGCCGGACGAACGGCCGCCCGCAGGGCGCGACATACCCACGGCCGTCCCCCGCACGAACCCCCGGCGCGCGGTGCGCCACCGGCGAGGACGTAGCCTGCACCAGCGCACGTGCCCACAGAAGGAGACCCGCATGGCCCCCCGACCGGAGATCGTCGCCGCCTTCGAGGCGGCCAAGGGCTTCATGCCGCTCGACGAGGGTCTCGCCCTGCACGCCGCCGCCACCCGGGCCGCCGCGCTCGGGCTGCCGCTGCTCGAAGTGGGGACGTACTGCGGCCGGTCCACCCTCCTGCTGGCCGACGTCGCGCGGGAGGCCGGGACGACGGCCGTGACCGTGGACCACCACCGCGGCAGCGAGGAGCAGCAGCCCGGCTGGGAGTACCACGACCCGTCGGTCGTGGACGCGGACCCCGGCGTCGCGCGCATGGACACCCTGCCGACGTTCCGGCGCACGCTCTACAAGGCGGGCCTGGAGGACCACGTGGTCGCGGTGGTCGGCCGGTCGCCGCAGGTCGCCGCCCTGTGGCGGGCACCGCTGGGGCTGGTGTTCATCGACGGCGGGCACACCGACGAGCACGCCACCGCCGACTACGAGGGCTGGGCTCCGCACGTCGCGCCGGACGGCCTGCTGGTGATCCACGACGTGTTCGCCGACCCGGCGGACGGCGGGCAGGCCCCGTACCGCGTGTACCGCAGGGCGCTGGAGTCCGGCGCGTTCACCGAAGTCTCGGTGATGCGCTCCCTGCACGTTCTGCAACGTACGGGCCTCGGGATCTGAATTGCGGCGCTAGCATCGCCGGGTGTCCAAAGGCAGCTTTCCCGAAATCCCCCGGCGCCCGGGCGCTCTCCGCGGCGCCCCGCTCGCCGTCTCGCTGGCGGGGGTGGCGGCCGCCGGTCTCGCGGGCTGGCTGATGTGGGACACCGGCGGCGACTCCGGCGACGGCGCGAAGCACCCGGTGGGCGCCGCGTCGGCGACGAAGGCCCCGGCGCCCTCCGCCCCGAAGCCGCCCGCGAGCCCGTCCTCCCCCGCGCCGGGGAAGCCCTCGGGCAGCCCGTCGCAGAAGCCGTCGCCGGCGGACGACGGCCCGCTCCCCGACGGCCCCCTCAAGGGCAAGGTCGTCGTCGTCGACCCCGGGCACAACATCCGTAACAGTCAGCACACCGCGGAGATCAACCGCTCCGTCGACATCGGCACGGGTCACAAGGAGTGCGACACCACCGGCACCTCCACCGACTCCGGCTACGCCGAGGCCGCGTTCAGCCTCGACGTGGCGCACCGGCTCCGGACGATCCTGCGGGCCCAGGGCGCCCAGGTGACGTTCACCCACGACGGCGACCGCCCGTACGGCCCCTGTGTGACCGAGCGGGCCGAGATCGGCAACAAGGCCCGCGCGGACGCCGCCGTGTCCATCCACGCCGACGGTTCGGCCGTCGGCAACCGCGGCTTCCATGTGATCCTGCCGGCGGCCGTGCGCGGCGGGCGCGCGGACACCGGGCCGATCGTCGGTCCGTCGAAGGAACTGGGCGCGCGGATCGCGGGGAAGTTCGTCCAGGCCACCGGCAGCGCGCCGTCCAATTACATCGGCGACAAGACCGCGCTCGACGAACGCGGTGATCTCGGCGGTCTCAATCTCTCCACCGTGCCCAAGGTATTCATCGAGTGCGGCAATATGCGCGATCCGCAAGATGCCGCGCTGCTCACCGATGGGGCATGGCGCCAGAAAGCGGCGCAAGGGATCGCGAACGGCATTACGGACTTCTTGCGGGGGTAAGTACTAGCAGGCCACAGGCGTGTCACGAGGGTGCTACGAAGGAGACGCCCCGCCCGCTCAGGCGATAGGTTCACCCGTACGATGGGGGGCCACCCCCGCGCCCCCGCATCTCGCGTACCGGCGACAGCGAAGAAACTGCTCAACACTGACAAAGGATTTTAGGTGAACATCCGCTCCCTC
Organism: Streptomyces sp. NPDC046215; assembly: GCF_040646215.1. Lineage (NCBI taxonomy): Bacteria > Bacillati > Actinomycetota > Actinomycetes > Kitasatosporales > Streptomycetaceae > Streptomyces > Streptomyces sp. NPDC046215. The sequence goes on from NZ_JBEYZW010000135.1 coordinate 7,169, forward strand.
ACTCGAGGCGACGGCGTGGTGATCGGAGCAGCGGTGTTGCTGTTCATCGCCTCGTTCCTCGACTTCTACTCGTACGACTGCCCGCAGTCGTCGATCGGCTGCCCCAAGGAGCCGAACGGCTGGAAGGCCGGGCTTTTCCCCGTCCTTCCGTCGATCTTCCTCGCCGGGATCATCGCCGCCGTTCTCATCGTCGTCTCGCGTTTCCAGCCCGAGGGCCGCAAGGTCACCGGTCTCGGTCTCGACCAGTGGGGAACCGCGCTCGCCGTCTTCGCCGCGTGGTCCTCGGTGTGGACGATCCTGGGCGGTACGGACGGGGTGTCGCCCGGTGTCGGCCAGATCCTGGGGCTGATCGCCGCGCTGGCGCTGGCCGCGGTGGCGCTGCTCACCCCGCGCACCCCGGCCCTCAAGGCCCCGCTGATGGGCGCTCCGGGCCCGCAGGCCCCCTCGCCCTACGGCGCCGGCCCGAACCCGGGCTACGGCTACCCGGGCCCGGGCGGCATGCAGCAGGGTGCCCCCGGCCCGTACGGCGCCCAGCAGCCGTTCGGTGCCCAGCCCCAGCAGCCGCAGCAGGGTCAGCCGCAGCCGGCGGACCCGAGCCTGGGCGGTGCCGCGGCGCAGGCCCCGGCCCCGCAGCAGCAGGGCTCGGCGGCCCAGCCGGCCGCTCCGGCCGGTGACTTCGCGCCGTTCTGGTTCGCGGTGCCGGTCGCCCGTCCGCTGTACGGCGAGGACGGTTCGCCGACGCCGGTCGCCGAGCTCGCGCCCGGCACCTGGTACCTCGCCGTGGACCAGCGCGGTCAGGCGCTCGTCGCCCAGACGCAGGACGGCCGCCGTGGTGTCCTGCAGGACACCACGGGCATCCAGCGCGGCTGAGGTCACGCGCCCGTTCCCTCGACGGCCCGCCGGGTTCTCCCGGCGGGCCGTCGTCTTGCCCGGCGGGCCCCGGCGGCCGTACAGTCCCGTCACCTGACGGCGCATCAGCTCGGTACGGGAGGTGCGGCATGCGGCTCGGCCTCGCGCTCGGCTACTGGGGCCGCGGCCCCGACCCCCGCCAGCTCGACCTCGTCCGGCAGGCGGAGCGGCTGGGCTACCACTCGGTGTGGACGGCCGAGTCCTGGGGCTCCGACGCCTTCACCGCCCTGACGTGGATCGCCGCGCACACCCGGCGCGTCCTGCTGGGCACGGCGGTGGCGCAGATGGCCGCCCGCACCCCGACGGCGACCGCGATGCACGCGCTCACCCTCGACCACCTCTCCGGGGGCCGGGTACTGCTCGGCCTCGGGCTCTCCGGCCCGCAGGTCGTCGAGGGCTGGTACGGGCGCCCGTTCCCCCGAAGCCCGCTGACGGCGACCCGCGAGTACGTGGACGTCGTCCGCCAGGTGCTGCGCCGCGGGGCCCCGGTGGCCCTGGAGGGCCGCTACCACCCGCACCCCTACCGGGGGCCGGACGCCACCGGGCTCGGCAAGCCGCTCAGGTCCGTCACCCATCCCCTGCGCGCCTCGCTGCCGGTGCTGCTCGGGGCCGAGGGACCGAAGAACGTCGCCCAGACGGCGCGCATCGCCGACGGGTGGCTGCCGCTGTACTGGTCACCGACGCGCACGGCGCTGCACGCGGCCGCGCTGGCCGAGGCGCCCGAGGGGTTCCTCGTCGCGCCGCTCGCGCGGGCCCGGGTCTGCGACGACGTGGCCGAGGGGCTGCGGCCGGTCAAGGCGATGCTCGGCTTCTACATCGGCGGCATGGGCCCCGCGGGCCGCAACTTCCACGCCGATCTGATGGCGCGGATGGGGTTCGAGGACGCGGCGCGGCGGGTGCGGGAGCTGTTCCTGTCGGGGCGGCGGGAGGAGGCGGTCGCGGCGGTGCCCGACGCCTTCGCCGACGAGATCTCGCTCGTCGGCCCGCGGGCGCGGATCGCGGAGCGGCTGGAGCTGTGGCGCGCGGGCCCGGTCACCGACCTGCTGGTCACCGCGCCCGACCCGGACACGCTGCGGGTCCTGGCCGAGCTCAACGCGTGAGCGCTCCGCCGGCCGTCTTCAGCCGCGGGTACGCGGTGGCCGGCCGCGCGGTTCCCCGCGCCTCTTCGGGGCGTCAAGCCCGCTTCGCCGGCTTGCCCTTCGCGAAGAGCCAGGTGTCGAAGAGCGGGCCGAGGTCCTTGCCGGAGATCTTCTCGCACAAGGCGATGAAGCGGGCCGTGTCGGCGTTGCCGTGGCGGTTCTCCGCCGTCCACGCCCGGACGACGGCGAAGAAATCGCGGTCGCCGACGGCCTTGCGGACCTGGTGCAGGACCATCGCGCCGCGGCCGTAGACCGGCGGGTCGGAGACCGTGGCGGCCGTGGGGGCGGCGGGCGGGAAGGCCCAGATGCCGGGGCTCTCGGGGTCCTTGCCGTCGTAGAAGTCGTCGAAGACGCGCTGCGCGGATCGGCCGCCCTGTTTCTCCTCCCACATCCACTCGGCGTACTGGGCGAAGCCTTCGTTCAGCCACATGTCGCGCCAGGAGCGGGGGGTGACGGAGTTCCCGAACCACTGGTGGGCGATCTCGTGCACCACGATCTTGTCGTCCGGGGCGGATTCGAAATACGGCTTGGTCTGGGTCTCCAGGGCGTAGTCGACGTACTCGTTGTGGTCGATGACCGCGCCCGCCGAGGAGAAGGGGTACGGGCCGAAGAGGCCACGGGCCCACTCGATGACCGGGGGCAGCAGCTTCGCCATGCGGGGGCCGGCCGCGGCCTCCTGGGGGTGGGTGGCGATGTAGACCGGCAGATCGCCGGCCCGGGTGGTGGTGACCTCGAACTCGTTGACGACGACGCTCGCCAGGTAGCTCGCCATGGGCTCGCCGCTGTGCCAGGTGAACGTCTCCCGGCCGCCCCGGCTCTCCTTGGCCTTCAACTCGCCGTTGGCGACGGCCGTGTACCCCTTGGGGACGGTCACCGTGAAGTCGTAGGCGGCCTTGTCGGACGGGTGGTGGTTGCCGGGGAACCAGGCCATCGAGCCCGTGGGCTGGCCGAGCCCGGCCGCGCCGCCGTCCGTCTCCACCCAGCCTTCCAGGGATTCGCCGTCCGCGTCCGTGATCTCCTTCGGCACCCCTTCGTAGACCACGACGGTCTCGAATTCCCGGCCCTTGCCGACCGTTTGTGCCGGGGTGACCGTCAGCTCGGACCCCTCCCGGGAACTGCGGGCCGGCTGCCCGTCGACGCGGACGCTACGCACCCGCATGCCCTTGAGGTCGAGGTTGAAAGCGCCCAGCTCCTGGGTGGCCCGGGCCGTGATCACCGCGGTGCCTTCGAGGTGGTTGCCCTCGGGCTCGTAGTCGAGCGTCAGGCCGTAGTGGCCGACGTCGTAGCCGCCGTTGCCCAGGCGGGGGAAGAGCGGGTCGCCGGCGCCCGCCGCGCCGGCCTTGCCGTCGTGCCCGCCCGCGCCGCCCCCGCCGGAGCAGGAGGCGACGAGCACGAGGGCCATCGCCGACAGCAGGGCCCGGCGGCGCGCCCTGCGCCCGGGGGGAGGTGCGGAGGGGACGGTCATACCCGAGATGCTCTCATTCCCGCCGGTCAGAAGCTGGCCCGCGCCAGCCAGAAGTCGAGGAGGGAGTGGTCGCCCAGGACCTCGACCCCGCCGGTGCCGACCGGGAGGCGGCGGTAGAAGACGGCCAGCAGCTCGGTGAGCGGGCCGCGCAGGGCGACGGCGGCCTTCTCGTGGGCGCGGCGCCAGACGATCTTGTCGCCGGTGAGGTCGATGAACCACTCCGCGTTCAGCTCCGGGGCGGTGTCCGTGGCGTGCAGGTGGAGGGTGCGGCCGGGGCCCAGCAACTCCTTGAACTCCGGCTTGTACTCCATGGCCAGGGGGGAGCCGAGGATCTCCAGCCATTCGTCGAGGCAGTCCGCGGCGACGTCGGGGACCACGGCGAGCGGGACGCCGGTGGTCCGCTCGGCGTCGAAGCGGTGGATCAGCGTCTCGTTGGTCATCCGGCGGGCCCAGAACGTGGCCTTCTGCTCGGTGCCGAACGTCCACACCGCGGCGTCGGGCCCGGCCTCGCGCAGCGTGCGCTCCAGGGCCAGGGCGCCCTCGCCGAGCCAGGCGTCGAAGGCGGCCGCGCCCGCGTCGAGGGCCGGATCGCCCTCGCCGGGCACCGGCAGGCCGCCGGCGTCGGCCGGGAACTCGCGCTCGGTGACCCGCAGCCGCACGAGGCCCTCGGCCTTGCGGTGGGCCTGGCCGACGTGCACGAGGAGGTGGGCCAGCGTCCACTCGGGGCACGTGGGCACGGTGGCGGAGAGGTCGGCGCCGCGCACCGCGGAGCGCAGCCGCTCGGTCTGCGCGGCGACCTCGGAACAGTATCGGTCGTAGCTGAGCTGGGTCATGAGGTCACTGTAGGAGACCCCTCTGACAATGCCGCCAATGACCGTTGCGGCCAGGGCCGTTCCGCTTCCCCGGCCGGGCCGGCCCGGGGGCGCGTCAGCCCTTCTGCACGTCCGAGTAGGAGGGCACCTTGTCGGTGACCGGCGCTCCCGCGCTGCGGCCCGCGTCCTTCACGCTGTTGAGGACGCCGTCGAAGGCACCGGCGTCGCCGTCGGTCGCCTCGCCCTTGCGGAACTTGGTGGTCAGGGCCTTGAGCGAGTCGATCCCCGCGCCGAGCGGCGCGACGGCCTTGGCGAGGGTCGGGTCGCCCTTGGCGTTGTTCACGGCTGCCTTGAGGCGGTTGTAGGTGAAGGTGCCGGCCAGGCCGGCCTTGACCAGGGCGACGGTGCGCCCCTCGGCGCCCTTCTGGAAGGCACCGTTCCGGTAGGGCTTGATGATCCACTGGTAGGCGGCGCCCGCCGCGAGCCCCGCGTTGGCGACGAACCGGGTCTTGGCGAACTTCTGCCGCTCCGCGGTCCCGGTGGGGGTGGGCCCGCCGCCGGAGGTGTTCTCCTTGTCGCCGCCGCAAGCCGTACCGGTCAGGAGGAGTCCGCAGGCCAGCGGCAGGGCGAGGAGGGCACGGCGCGACACGGGTACCTCCGGTGGGGTGGGACGTTCCGTGCCGCCAGGGTCAGGGGCGCGGGGGGCGCGCGCCATCGGGGCGGGCCGTTCGGGGGGGCTCCCCCGTCTCCCCGCCGCGCCGGACCTTCGACTGCGGGCCGTCGTTGCCGCCTTGCCGCCTGCGGCGAGCGCCCTGCGCTGACGCTGCCGCTGCCGCTACCGCCCGGAGCGTGTCCGATGGGTCCTCGGCTGCGGGCCGTCGTGGCCGCCTGCGGCGGCGGGCGCCCTGCGGGCGCGTCCTCAAGCGCCGGACGGGCTGGTTGTGGCTGAGCTCAGCCGAAAGCAGCCCGTCCGGGGGGCACCTCCCAGCGGTAGCTGGGGGAGATTGAGGACACCGCCGCGCAGCGGTGGTGCACCCACGACCGACGGCCGGCAAGGCCCTAGTGTCCTGAGTCGGAGATTCGTCTGCAGTAGGTGGCGACTTTGTCGAGGATCTCGTCGGCGGTCTTCGTCCAGACGAACGGCCTGGGATGCT
>NZ_JBEYZW010000136.1:0-12151 GCF_040646215.1 Streptomyces sp. NPDC046215
GGGCCGTCTCGGGGGCGGCGTCGGTCTCCTCGGCGCGGGTGACCGGGGTGGGGACGAGCAGCCTCGGCGATTGAGGACACCGCCCCCTTCAATGCCGCACCAGCCGCCCCGCCGACCGCGCCGCGCACAGCAGCAGACCCACCGTCAGTAGCGCGGCCACCGCCGCCACCGCGAGCACCCCGCCCCCGTCCGGCCGGTGCGGCAGCGCCCCGTGCAGGGCGAGCCCCAGGCCGCCGACGCTCGCCAGGAGGCCGGCCGCGTACCAGGCGACGAAGAGGAACACCCCCGGGTCACCGGCCGGCGTGCTCACCCCGGTGAACATCAGGTTCGTCCGGACCGGGCCGCGGCACGCGCCGAACACCGCCGCCGCCGCGAACGGCACCGCGCACACCGGCATCAGCACCAGCGCCCACGGCGCCCCGGCCACCGCGAACGGGACCGCGGCGACCGCGGCCAGCAGGGCGCCCGCCACCGCCGGCACGACCGCGTGCTGCAGCATCAGCGCCCGGAAGCGGAACGGCGACCACGCCGCCCGGCGCACGTCGTCCGTCTCCAGGCGGGCCGGCTCGGCCAGGCCGCCCACGGCGACGTACCCCAGCAGCAGGGCCAGGAGCAGGCCCGCGTCCCGCCGGCCGCCGCCCAGCTCCGCGCCCAGGGCGGCCGCCCCGGTGGCGCAGACCAGCCACATCAGCGCCTTGGCCACCCGCGCGGGCGCGCGCAGCAGCGCGAGCAGGTCCCGCCACGCCACCACGAGGTACCGGCTGCGGGGCGCCCGCAGCCGGACCCGGCGGACCGTGCCGCCGCCGGTGGCGTCCAGCAGGGCGAGCTTGGCGGCCCTCAGCTCCACCGTCCACATCACCGACGCCACCGTCTGCGCGGTCGCCGCCCGGCGCCGGAGCTGGGATGTCGGCACCCGGGCCGCGTCCCGGTGGCCCTGGAACAGCCCGGCGGCCGTCAGCAGGACGAGCGCGGCCACGGCGGCCGGCCACGCGGGCGCGGAGCCGCCCGTCGCGGCGACAACCGGCTGTGCCGCCCAGCCCCACGGCCCGGACCACAGCTCGACGCCCTCCAGAAAACCGGAGCGATGGCCCCGCGCGGCGAGGGCGACCTGTCCGGCAAGCAGCATCAGCGCCACCACGGCCAGGGGCGTGCCGCGGCGCACCCACCGGGCGAGCGCCGCCCTGCGCTCCACCGCCATGCCCACGCAGACGGCCAGCAGCGGCAGGCACACGGCGCCCGGGAGGAGGGCGAGCAGTGCCTCGCCGAGCGGGGCCAGTCCCATCACCCGCAGTACGACGGCGGCCCCGGCCGCCACGAGCAGCGCGGGGACGACGGCGAGCCCGGCCGACAGCCGGAACCACGGCCGCAGCACCGCCGCCCGCCGCACGGGCTGGGCGAGCAGCCACCCCACGGCCGGACCGGGGACGACGACGGGCCCCCGCCAGAGCGCGTCCCGGGCGGCGGCCAGGGCGAGGGCGCCCGTCAGCAGGGTGAAGAGGGCGGGCAGGGCCCGCCGCACATCCGCCCCGAGCCCCCCGTAGTCGGCACCGAGCTCGACCTGCCGCAGGAAGTGGAACGCGTAGCCGCTGCCGTACCCGACGACGGTGAGGAGGACGGTGTAGACGACGACGGCCAGGTCGCGGCTCTTGCGCCGCCGGTGATCGCGCCGCTTGTCCCGCAGCCAGCGGAGGGTCTCCTCGGTGCGGTCGTCGTCCTCCTCGGTCCAGGTGGAGTCCTCGTCCGGGTCGGCGGCGACGACCGCACCGTGGCCGGTCCCCCCGCCGGACGGCGCCCCGCTCATCCGCGCAGCCCCAGCCCGCCCAGGACCTCCGCCGGGGTGCCCTCGGCGATCACCCGGCCGTCCTCCAGGGCGATCACGCGGTCCGCGACGGCCTCGGCCAGTTCCGCCTGGTGCGTGGCCAGCAGGACGGCCACCCCGTCGGCCTTCTCGGCGTTCAGCAGCTCCGCGAGCCGGAGCCGGGCGTCGGGGTCCAGGCGCTGTTCGGGCTCGTCGAGGACGAGGAGGTCCCGGGGGCGGACGAGCGCGGCCGCCAGCAGCAGCGACTGGAGCTGGCCGGAGGACAGCGAGCCGGGCAGCGCCCGCGCGTGGCCGGAGAGGCGGCGGTCGGCGAGCACGTGGTCGATCCACGCCTGGGCGTCGTCCACGGCGTGGGCGACGGTGATCAGTTCGAGGTGCTCCCGCACCGTCAGGTCCGGGTAGGTGGCCACCGTGTCACCGACGACCGCGACCCGGGCCCGTACCTCCGGGTCGTCCTCGTCGACCGGCCGGCCGGCGAAGAGGGCGCTGCCCTTTGTCGGGGTGTCCCGGCCGCTCGCGATGCGCAGCAGCGTCGACTTCCCGGAGCCGTTGTGCCCGAAGAGGGCCGTGCACGTGCCCGGTTCGAGGTCGAGGTCGAGGGGGTGCAGCGCCTGCCGCTCCCCGTAGGCGCGGCTCACGCCGCGCAGCCGCAGCAGCGGGGTCGTGGTCCGGGTCGCGACGTCGTCGCCCTGCGCGGCCATCAAGCCTCCGTACATGGGTGGTCAGGCCACCGACCCTAGCCAACCAGGACGAACGCCCGTACGCCGCCGTACGCCCGGTCCCGTGCGCGACGATGGCCCCATGAATCCCGCCGCCGAACCCCCCGCCGCCTTCGGTCCGCTGCAGTTCCAGCTCGTGCTGCTGCGGCGGATGGCCGACCACCGGCCGGAGCTGGTCGAGGACGCCCTGCGGGAGCTGGGCGTCGACCGGGCCACGATGCGCGAGGCCAACCGCCGCTGGCAGGCCATGCTGCACTCGCCCCGGCGCGGCGGCGCGGGTACGCGCTACCGCTCGGTGCTCGGCCCGCCGGAGACGACGGGGCGGCGCCGCATCGGCGATCTGGCGTTCGAGGCGATGACGTGGCGCCTGCCGCTCTGGCCCGACCTGCGGTTCGAGGTGCTGGCCGCGCCCGGCGGCGCGGTCTGGAACGAATGGCTGGTCCGCGCCCCGGGCGCGCCGGGCCCCGACCTGCGGACGGTCGAGGACCTCACGCCGTGGTCGTGCACGGTGGACGAGGTGGCCCGCGCGTTCGCCCCCGCCCGCCCGATGGAGGGGACGGCCCCCACCCGCTGGCGGCTGTCGTTCACCGCCCCGGACAGCGGCGGGAAGCGGTCCGGTTACGTCGCGGAGTTCACCTGGGGGCTGCTCCAGCGCCTCGGCACGTGACCCGCGGCACGAGGAATCTCGTCCTTTGGGCGGATGGCGGACTGGCCGTTTACCCGAGGCGGGGGCCGGGGAGCCGCCTCTAGCGTGGGCAGGGCTCGCCCCCACCCCCGGACGGAAACCGATGCCCCGTACGCCCACCTCCGCACTCGCCCTGACGGCGGCCCTGTCCGCCGCGCTCCTGGGCGCCCTGCTGACCGGCTGCTCCCTGGGCGACGGTGCCGTGGACACGGGCGCCAGCGGCACCCCGGCCTCGGCCGAGGAGCCGGCCCGGATATCCGTCCCGTCCCTCGGGGTGAGCAGCCCGCTGCTGCGCCTCGTCCGTGACGGCGACGGCGGCGTGCGGGTGCCGCCGGCGGAGAAGCGCACGATCGCGGGCTGGTACACGGACAGCGCCGAGCCGGGGAAGCGCGGGGCGGCCGTCATCGTCGGCCACGGCGACCCCCGCGACGGCAAGGCCGTCTTCCACGACCTGGACAAGCTCGTCGAGGGCTCCGCCATCGACGTGGAGCGGGGCGACGGCAAGGTGCTCCACTTCTCCGTGACCGGCAAGGAGAAGGTCGACGAGAGGGCCTTCCCGGCGCGGAAGGTCTACGGGCGGACCTCCGAACGGGCCCTGCGCCTGGTCACCTGCGGCGGCGACGCCGCCGGGCACGCGGTGCGGCACCTCGTCGTGTACGCGGCCTTGACGCCGTAGGCGTGGCCCGTCCGGGGCACCGAAACGGACGAGGCCGGGAGACGCGCTGCGCGCCCCCGGCCTCGTCACGGCGAAGACTCAGACGAGCTCGGCCGTCAGCGTGATCGCCGTGCCGGTGAGCGCCTGGCTGACCGGGCAGTTCTTCTTGGCGTCCTCGGCGGCGGCGGCGAAGCCGTCCTTGTCCAGGCCCGGGACCTCGGCACGGACAGTCAGGTGGATGCCGGTGATGCCCTCACCCGGCTGGAAGGTGACGTCGGCCTTGGTCTCCAGACGGGTGGGCGGCGTACCGGCACCGGTCAGGCCGTGGGAGAGCGCCATCGAGTAGCAGCTGGAGTGGGCTGCGGCGATCAGCTCCTCCGGGCTGGTCTTCCCGTTGGCCGCCTCGGCGCGGGACGGCCAGGAGACGGGCTGGGAGCCGATGCCGGACGAGTCGAAGGTGACGGTGCCGCTGCCCTTGAGCAGTTCGCCTTCCCAGACGGTGTGCGCGGTGCGGGTGGTAGCCACGGTGAATCCTTCCATCGAAGAAACTGGTATGTACGAAGATCAGGGGTGACCCCCTGGATCATCGGTCCGTCACGGCACCGGGCCCGGTCGCGACCCGCTCGGCCGCACCGGTACCGGTGGCCTCACCGGTACCGGGCACCGAGGGCAGGTTCCAGGCCACGAGCGCGGGACGCCCGTGTTCGGTGCCGATTCGGCTGACAGTAGCGGTGTCGAGCCGGAAGAGGGCACCAGCGGCGGGCGGCAGGCCGAGCCTGCGCGCCGTCAGCACCCGCAGGAAGTGCCCGTGCGCCACGAGCGCCACATCCGGACCGTCCGATTCCCGCAGCCAGGGCGCGACCCGGGCCAGCACCCGGTCGGCCCGCGCGCCGACCTGCTCGACGCTCTCCCCCGGCCGCTCCGCGGGCCCGGGTGCGACTCCGTCGTCCCACAGGTACCAGTCGGGGCGGTCGCGGTGGATCTCGTCGGTGGTGATGCCCTCGTAGCCGCCGTAGTCCCATTCCCGCAGGTCGGGATCGGTGGCCGTCACGTCCAGGCCGGCCAGCTCGGCGGTCCGCACAGCCCGCCCCAGCGGACTCGCGAGGACGGGCCCGATCCGCAGGCCGGCCAGCAGCGGCCGCAGGGCTCCCGCCTGGCGTTCACCGCGCCCGGTCAGCGGGATGTCGCTCCAGCCGGTGTGCCTGCCGGTGCGGCTCCACTCCGTCTCGCCGTGCCGGATCAGCAGCAGGTCACTCACCGGTCGGCTGCGCCTTCTGCTGCGCCTCCTGCTGCGCTTCCTGCTCCTGGGCGACGGACGCCCGCACCTCGTCCATGTCCAGCGCGCGGGCCTGCTTGATGACGTCCTCCAGGGCGGCCTCGGGCAGCGCCCCGGGCTGGGCGAACACCGCGATGTTGTCGCGGACGATCATCAGCGTGGGGATCGACTGGATCTGGAACGCGGCGGCCAGCTCGGGCTGCGCCTCGGTGTCGACCTTCGCGAAGACCAGATCGTCATGGCGCCCGGCGGCGCCCTCGTACACCGGAGCGAACTGCCGACACGGGCCGCACCAGTCGGCCCAGAAGTCGATGAGCACGAACCCGCCGCCCGAGACGATGTCGTCGAAGTTGTCCTTGGTGAGCTCCACCGTGCTGCTCATGCGTGGCTACCTGCTTCCGGTTCTCGCGATCGAGTGGCCCAGCAGCGCAAACAGGGAGGTGCCGGGCCGTATTCCTTCGGCCGGTGCCTGCCCGGTACGGGCGGTTTCAGTACTCCTTCCCCGGCATTCTTCCCGCGCCCCGCGAAGATCCCCGGGCCTGCCGGGGGGCGGCGCCGCCTCCGGCGCGGCCACCGGCCGGCCGTGGCGGGCGGGTTCACCCGGAAGCCCGCCGCGATCACCACCGCCGCCGGCCCCGGACCGGTAGCATTCCGCCCCTCGGACGCCGCAGCCGCCGGCGCCCGGCCCCTTCGCCCCCGGGGAAACGACGAAGCCCCGCCCGGAAAAGCCCAGGCGGGGCACCGTAAGACCAGGTCGCAACGTTTCTGCACCTGTGCCGCAAGGTGGGGCGGGTGGGACTCGAACCCACGGCCGACGGATTATGAGTCCGCTGCTCTAACCGGCTGAGCTACCGCCCCGTTCACGGCGCGTCGCGCACAACTGTGCGCGCCGTCTGCCGCAGCATAGCCGCTCATACGATCTGCTGCCCCTGAGGGGCGGCAATGCGTGACCGACCTGACCATGAGGACTTCGATCACGGCGGGATGGTTCCCTCCGGGTACGAAAAAAGGACCCCTGACGGGGTCCTCTTCCGTTTGCTCCTCCGACTGGACTCGAACCAGTAACCTGCCGGTTAACAGCCGGCTGCTCTGCCAATTGAGCTACAGAGGATCGCGCTCCCCCGACTGGACTCGAACCAGTAACCTGCCGATTAACAGTCGGCTGCTCTGCCAATTGAGCTACAGGGGATTGCTGCGTGTGCCTCGAATGCGCTGCCCTCCGGTCTCCCGGGCGGCGTGCCCTCGCTGCGACACATACATTAGCGCAAGCAGGGGGGTGCTCCGCCAATCGGTATCCCGGGAGTGACCTTCGCACCCGAGGGGTAGGCGCCGAGCACAGTCCGGCGGCCTCCGCGATGGCGCGTGGGGCGCAAGGGATTCAAGGGAAGGGTGGAGCGCGATGCGCTACCGGCTGACGTTCATGCTCGGAGCAGCCACCGGATACGTGCTCGGCGCACGGGCCGGCCGCGAACGGTACGAACAGCTGCGCAAGGGGGCCCAGCGGGTCGCCCAGAATCCCGCGGTCCGCAACACCGCGGAGTCCGCCGCCCAGAACGGCCGGGCCATGGCGGCCAAGGCGTTCGACAAGGTCGGGGACCGGCTCCCGGCCTCCGTGGGCGAACGCGTCCGCACCCTGCGCGAGCAGCGGGCGGCCGCCGCGGACGAGTGGGGCACGAGCAATACCTGACCGGACGCGGGGCGGGCGATCCGCCACCGCCGGGATTTGGCATCATCACGGCATGGGCATAGTCGCGGGGCTGGACAGTTCCACCGAGAGCACACGGATCGTCGTCTGCGACGCGGACACGGGGGCCGTGCTCCGGCAGGGGTACGCCCCCCACCCGCCGTCGGCCGCCGACGGCGATCCACAGGCATGGCTGATGTCGCTGGGCGAGGCCGCCGCCGGGGGGCTGCTGGAAGGCGTGCAGGCCATCGGCGTCTCGGCGCAGCAGCAGGGGCTGCTGACGCTGGACGCCGGCGGGGTCCTCGTCCGGCCGGCCCTCCTCGGCAACGACAAGCGGATGCAGCCCGCCGCGGCCGACCTGACCGACGCGCTGGGCGGCCGCGCCGCCTGGGCGCAGGCCGTCGGGTCGGTGCCGCAGGCCGGGCAGGCGCTGGCGAAGCTGCGCTGGCTGGCCCGCAACGAACCGGAGTCGGCGACGCGGACGGCCTCGGCCATGGCGCCGCACGACTGGCTGGTGTGGCAGCTCCTGGGGCGCCCGATGCGGCGCACGACCGACCGCGGTGACGCCTCCGGCACGGGCTACTGGTCGGCCGCGACGGGCAGCTGGCGGCCGGACCTGGTGGAGCTGGCGCTGGGCCACCAGGTGATGCTGCCGGACGTTCTCGCCCCCGCCGAGCCCGCCGGGCACACCCCCGAGGGCCTGCTGATCTCCGCCGGCACCGGCGAGACGATGGCGGCGGCCTTCGGCCTCGGCGTCGGCCCCGGCGACGCGGTGGTCTCCCTGGGCGCCTCGGGCTCGGTGTTCGCCGTGCACCACGAGGCCCTCGCGGACCCCACCGGCACCATCACCTCCTTCGCAGACGCGACGGGCATGCACCTGCCCGTGGTCCACACGCTCAACGCCGTCCGGGTGCTGCGCGGCACCGCCGAGCTGCTGGGCACCGACCTGGCGGGCCTCTCGGAGCTGGCGCTGCGGTCCACCCCCGGCTCGTACGGGCTGGTGCTGCTGCCGTACCTGGAGGGCGAGCGGACCCCGCACCTGCCGCACACGGCGGGCAGCCTGTCGGGGCTGCGCCGCGAGAGCATGAAGCCGGAGCACCTGGCGCGGGCCGCCTTCGAGGGCATGCTGTGCGGGCTCACGGACGCCCTGGACGTGCTGCGCTCGCGCGGCGTCCAGGTGCGGCGGGTGTTCCTGCTGGGGGCGGCGGCCGAACTGCCGGCGGTGCAGGCGGTGGCGCCGTCGCTGTTCGGCGCCCAGGTCGTCGTGCCGCAGCCCGCGGACTACGCGGCCCTGGGCGCGGCCCGGCAGGCGGCGTGGGCGCTGGGCGTCCAGCACGGGGCGCTGTCCCCGCAGCAGCCCCCGCGGTGGCCCGCGGCGGCCAGCCAGGTGTTCGAGCCGGGCGACGACCGCGCGGTGGGCCAGTCGGTGCGCCAGCAGTACGTGACCGTCCGCGAACAGACCCACCCGGGGGCGTTCCAGTAGGGGTTCCGGGCCCGCTTCCGGCCTGCGACGACCGTGCACGCGGGCGCTCCGGCGAAGGCCCGCAGCCGGTGACGGCAAAGCCCCACGCGCCGCCCGCCGGGGGACGGCGCCGGCGAAGGCCCCGCCGAAGCCGCTGCCGAGCCCGGCGGCTGTCGCGGGACGCGCACGTTTCCGGCGCGCCGCCGGCTGTCGAACGCACCGGTCACGGCATGGCCCGGCCATCACCCGCGGCCACGACGGTGAGCGCGCCCGGCGACGGGGAACCTCCGCGGCGCCGGTCCGGGTGGCAGCCCCGGAGGGGCGGTCAGTCCAGGTACCCCCGGAGCTGGTCCGCGAAGGCGTGGTCGCGGAGTTTGTTGAGGGTCTTGGACTCGATCTGGCGGATGCGCTCGCGGGTGACGCCGAAGATCCGGCCGATCTCCTCCAAGGTGCGGGGGCGGCCGTCGGCCAGCCCGTAGCGCAGTTGGACGACCTTGCGCTCGCGCTCCCCGAGCGTCGACAGGACGGCCTCCAGGTGCTCGCGGAGCAGCAGGAACGCCGCCGATTCGACGGGTGAGGCGGCGTCTCCGTCCTCGATGAGGTCGCCGAGCGCGACGTCGTCCTCCTCGCCGACCGGCGCGTGCAGCGAGACCGGCTCCTGGGCGAGCCTGAGGACCTCGCTGACCCGCTCCTGGGTGAGGTCGAGCTGGGCGGCCACCTCCTCGGCCGTGGGCTCGTAGCCGCGCTCCTGGAGCATGCGGCGCTGGACGCGGACGACGCGGTTGATCAGCTCGACGACGTGGACGGGCACCCGGATGGTGCGGGCCTGGTCGGCCAGCGCGCGCGACATCGCCTGGCGGATCCACCACGTCGCGTAGGTGGAGAACTTGTAGCCCCGGGCGTAGTCGAACTTCTCGACGGCCCTGATCAGGCCGAGGTTGCCCTCCTGGACGAGGTCGAGCATGGTCAGCCCGCGGCCGATGTAGCGCTTGGCGACGGAGACGACGAGCCGCAGGTTGGCCTCGATGAGGCGGCGCTTGGCCATCCGGCCGAGGACCACCAGGCGGTCCAGGTCCAGGGCCAGTTGGGAGTCGAGGTCGGGAGTGGAGCCGAGCTTCTCCTCGGCGAACAGGCCGGCCTCGACGCAGCGGGCCAGCTCCACCTCCTCGGCCGCCGAGAGCAGGGGGATCCGGCCGATCTCGCGGAGGTACTGGCGGAAGAGGTCGGAGGACGGGCCCCCGGTGTCGGCGCGGCTGTCAGCCCGGCGGTAGGAGCCGGCCTCCGGCTCCACGGCCCGCTCCGCGTCCGCGTCCGCCGCTGCTTCCTGGTCTGGTTCCCGCTCCTCGTCGGCTTCCGCTTCCGCTTCTGCTTCTGTTTCCGCTTCCGGTTGCGCTTCCGGGGCGGCCTCGTCGAGGAGGCTCTCGGCGGCGGGCGGTTCGGCCTGCTGGGGCACGGCCGGGGCCGAAGGGGCCGGAGCCGGAGTCAAGGTCGGGGTCCGGGTCTGCACGGGGGCGACCTCCAAGGTGATCGCTGCCGGTCGGGACGGGCATGCGACGGAGGGACGGCAGCGGCCGGGGCCGCCGTCCGTCCCGGGGTCAGAAACGGCTTCGCGGAGGGCTTTGGGTCCCTGCGGCCGGACCTGCCGCGCTCCGAGGACTCAGGCACCGCCCACCAGTGTGGGGCACGACGTGGGCCCGCCACGAGGGGCGTGCGCTCACTTTCTGAGCCCGCACCGTGACCGGGCGGTTACAGCGCGGCGGCGCCGCGCTCCTTGAGGGATGTGCCGTACTGCTGGAGCACCCAGAGTTCGTTCTGCACGGCGGCGAGGTGGGCGGGGTCGGCGTGGGCGCCGAGGCGCATGAGGCCGGCCTGGACCTCTTCGACGCGGCGCTCGACGGCCCGCAGCCGGACGTGCACCAGCTGCGTGCCGGCGTAGGTCTCGTCGACCGTGCGGGCGTGGATGGCCTCGACGGCGAGCTCGGTGACCAGGGCGCGGACGACGTCGTCGGGGGCGGCGGCCCGGACCCGGGCGAGGTAGTCCTCGGGGGCGTCGGTGACGCCGCCGGCCTCCTCGACGCAGCGGCGCACCAGGACGTAGGGCGGGGCGGTGAATTCGTCCTCGCCGTAGGCGTCGAAGGCGGGGGCGACCAGCTCGGGGCGCTGGAGGGCGAGCTTGAGCAGCTCGCGCTCGGTGCGGTGGGCGGGGCTGCGGAGGTTCAGCGCGGGGCCGGAGGCGCGGGGGGCCTGCGGGGCGGCGGCGGGCGGGGCCGCGCGGCGCCGGCCCTGCTCGGGGCGGGCGCCGCGCTCGCGGGCCCAGCGGGCGAGCTGGCCGACGCGGCGGACGACGAACTGGGTGTCGAGGATGCCGAGCATGCCGGCGAGCTGCACCGCGTATTCGTGCTGGATCGAGCTGTTCTTGATGTTGGCCACGATGGGCGCGGCGGCCTCCAGGGCCGCCGCCCGGCCCTCGGCGGTGTCGAGGTTGTGCCGGGCGACCATCTGGCGGATGGCGAACGCGAACAGCGGGGTGCGGGTCTCCACCAGGGCCTGGACGGCGGCGTCGCCCTCGGCGAGGCGCAGCTCGCAGGGGTCCATGCCGCCGGGGGTGATGGCGATGGAGGTCTCGGCGGCGAACTTCTGGTCGTCCTCGAAGGCGCGCAGGGCGGCCTTCTGGCCGGCGGCGTCGCCGTCGAAGGTGAAGACGACCTCGGCGCCGGAGTTGTCCATCAGCAGCCGGCGGAGGATCTTGATGTGGTCGCCCGCGAAGGCGGTGCCGCAGGTGGCGATGGCCGTGGTGACGCCCGCGAGGTGGCAGGCCATGACGTCGGTGTAGCCCTCGACGACGACGGCGCGGCTGGTCTTGGCGATGTCCTTCTTGGCGAGGTCGATGCCGTAGAGGACGTGCGACTTGCGATAAAGAGGGGTTTCGGGGGTGTTGAGGTATTTGGGGCCGTTGTCGTCGTCGCGGAGCTTGCGGGCGCCGAAGCCGATGACCTCGCCGGTGATGTCGCGGATGGGCCACATCAGGCGGCCGCGGAAGCGGTCGATGGGCCGGCCGTTGCGGCTGTCCTGAGCGAGGCCGGAGAGGATCAGCTCCTTGTCGCTGAAGCCCTTGCCGCGCAGGAAGCGGGTGAGGTGGTCCCAGCCGGCGGGGCTGTAGCCGACGCCGAAGTGCTGGGCGGCGGCCTGGTCGAAGCCGCGGCTCGCCAGGAACTTCCGGCCGATCTCGGCCTCGGGGCTGTCGAGCTGCTCGACGTAGAACTTCGCGGCGTGCTTGTGGGCCTCGACCAGCCGGATCCGCTCGCCCTGCTGGCGGCCGGGGGTGTAGCCGCCCTCCTCGTAGCGCAGGGTGATGCCGGCCTGCGAGGCGAGCCGCTCGATGGTCTCGGCGAAGGAGAGGTGGTCGATCTTCATGACGAAGTCGACGGTGTCCCCGCCCTCCTGGCAGCCGAAGCAGTAGAAGAGCCCCTTGGCCGGGCTGACCTGGAACGACGGCGACTTCTCGTCGTGGAAGGGGCACAGGCCCTTGAGGTTTCCGCCGCCGGCGTTGCGCAGCTGGAGGTACTCGGAAACGACGGCGTCGATCGGGACCGCGTCCCGGACCGCCTTCACGTCGTCATCGTTGATCCTGCCTGCCACGCCGTGAATTCTACGGCCGGGGTGCGATAGTCCGGACCGCGCGGATGAGTTCCGGCGGGTGTTCGGCTGCGGGCCGTCGTGGCCGCCTGCGGCGGCGAGCCTTGCGCCTGCGGCGGGGCCGCTGTTCTGCCGCCTGCGGCGGCGAGCGCCCTGCGGGCGCGTCCTCAAGCGCCGGACGGGCTGGTTTCGGCTGAGCTCAGCCGAAACCAGCC
>NZ_JBEYZW010000137.1:0-11331 GCF_040646215.1 Streptomyces sp. NPDC046215
CCACACCCATAAAATCCCCTCATGTTTCCAAATTTTACCCCACCCCCAGTTTTTCCCTACTTCCCTTCCCCCCCCGGCGGGGGCCCTACCCACCGAAATAATCCGTCGATCGGCCCCGGGCCCGCCCGTCGCCCGGCCACCACCCCTGGTGGACCGCGCTACGCACGGACTGCTGTGACGCGGATCAGCCGCGCGGCTTCTCGCGCATCTCGTACGTCGCGATGACGTCGTCGATCTTGATGTCGTTGAAGTTTCCGAGGTTGATACCGCCCTCGAAGCCTTCCCGAATCTCGGTGACGTCGTCCTTGAAGCGACGCAGACCCTGGATGGTGAGGTCCTCCGCGATGACCTTGCCGTCGCGGATGAGGCGCGCCTTGGTGTTGCGCTTGACCTCGCCCGAGCGGATGAGAACACCCGCGATGTTGCCCAGCTTGGACGAGCGGTAGATCTCGCGGATCTCCGCCGTACCGAGCTCGACCTCTTCGTACTCGGGCTTCAGCATGCCCTTGAGGGCCGCCTCGATCTCCTCGATCGCCTGGTAGATGACCGAGTAGTACCGGACGTCGACGCCCTCGCGGTCGGCCATCTGCGTGGCACGGCCTTCCGCACGGACGTTGAAGCCGATGACGATCGCGTCGGAGCCGGTCGCCAGGTTGATGTCCGACTCGGTGACCGCACCCACACCGCGGTGCAGGATCCGGATCTCGACCTCTTCGCCGACGTCGAGCTGGAGCAGCGAGGACTCGAGAGCCTCCACCGAACCGGACGCGTCGCCCTTGATGATGATGTTGAGGTCCTGGACCAGACCGGCCTTGAGCACCTTGTCGAGGTCCTCGAGGGAGACCCGGCGGGTGCGCTTGGCGAAGGCGGCGTTGCGCTCACGCGCAGCGCGCTTCTCGGCGATCTGGCGGGCCGTGCGGTCCTCGTCGACGACGAGGAAGTTGTCGCCGGCGCCCGGGACGTTGGTCAGACCCAGGACGAGGACGGGGGTCGAGGGACCCGCTTCCTCGATGTTCTGGCCCTTGTCGTCGAGCATCGCGCGGACTCGGCCGTAGGCGTCACCGGCGACCATCGTGTCACCGACGCGGAGGGTACCGCGCTGGACGAGCACGGTGGCGACGGCGCCGCGACCACGGTCGAGGTGGGCCTCGATCGCAATACCCTGCGCGTCCTGCTCCGCGTTGGCGCGCAGGTCGAGCGAGGCGTCCGCGGTGAGGACCACGGCCTCCAGCAGGCTGTCGATGTTCAGACCCTGCTTGGCGGAGATGTCGACGAACATGGTGTCGCCGCCGTACTCCTCGGCCACCAGACCGAACTCGGTGAGCTGACCGCGCACCTTGGTCGGGTCGGCACCCTCGACGTCGATCTTGTTGACCGCGACCACGATCGGCACGTCGGCCGCCTTGGCGTGGTTCAGCGCCTCGATCGTCTGCGGCATGACACCGTCGTTGGCCGCCACCACGAGGATCGCGATGTCGGTCGACTTGGCACCACGGGCACGCATGGCGGTGAACGCCTCGTGACCCGGGGTGTCGATGAAGGTGATCGCGCGCTCTTCGCCGTTGACCTCGGTGGCGACCTGGTACGCACCGATGTGCTGCGTGATGCCGCCGGCCTCGCCCGCGACGACGTTCGTCTTGCGGATCGCGTCCAGCAGTCGGGTCTTACCGTGGTCGACGTGACCCATGACGGTCACGACCGGCGGACGGGAGACGAGCATCTCCTCGCCGCCCTCGTTCTCACCGAACTCGATGGAGAACGACTCGAGCAGCTCGCGGTCCTCCTCCTCGGGGCTGACGATCTGAACGGTGTAGTTCATCTCGCCGCCGAGGAGCTGCAGCGTCTCGTCGGAGACCGACTGCGTGGCCGTGACCATCTCGCCGAGGTTCATCATCACGGCGACGAGCGACGCCGGGTTGGCGCCGATCTTCTCCGCGAAGTCGGTGAGGGAGGCACCGCGCGACAGGCGAATGGTCTCGCCGCCGCCGCGGGGCAGCATCACGCCGCCGACGGACGGGGCCTGCATGGCCTCGTACTCCTGGCGCCTCTGCCGCTTCGACTTGCGGCCACGACGCGCCGGACCGCCGGGACGGCCGAACGCACCCTGCGTGCCACCACGGGCACCCGGGCCGCCGGGACGGCCACCGAAGCCGGGACGGCCGCCGAAGCCGCCGCCACCGCCGCCGGGGCCACCGCCGCCGGGACGACCGGCGAAGCCGCCGCCGCCACCGGGACGACCGCCGCCACCGGGACCGGCCGGACGGCCGGCGAAGCCGCCGCCGCCGGGACGACCGGCACCGCCGCCGGGACGCGCGCCGGCACCAGGGCCGCGACCGCCGCCGCCACCGGGGCCCGGACGCGGGCCGGCAGCCGGACGCTGCGGCATCATGCCGGGGTTCGGACGGTTGCCCGCCGGGGCGCCACCGGGACGCGGAGCGCCACCGGGACCGCCCTGCGGACGGGGCATGCCGCCGGGGCTCGGACGGGCGCCGCCCTGACCCTGGGGACGCGGAGCGCCACCGGGGCCGCCCTGCGGACGCGGGGCGCCCGGGCCGGGACGGTCGCCGCCGGGACGCGGGGCGCCACCGGGACGGGGCGCCTGCGGGCGGGCCATGCCGGTGGAGCCACCGGAGGTGAAGGGGTTGTTGCCCGGACGGGGACCGGCCGGACGGGCGCCACCGGGGCGCGGGGCGCCCTGGCCGCCGGGGCGCGGAGCGCGCTCGGGACGACCGCCCTCGCGCTGACCGCCGTCACGCTGGCCGCCGTCACGGCCGGCGGGCGCCGGACGAGCCGGACGCGGGCCGGGCGTGGCGCCGGGACGCGCGCCGGAGGGGGCCTGCTGGGGCTGAGCCTGCTGGGCCTGCTGAGCCGGGGCCGGCGCGGAGAACTCCGCGGCGGGCACCGGGGTGACCGGCGCGGGCTTGGCCGGAGCCGGCTTCGGACCCGGACGCGGGCCGGGCGTGGGCCCACCCGCGGCGGGCTTGGTGCTGGGAGTGCTGGGTGCGGCGGTCTCCGCGGCCGGCTTGGGAGCCGGGGCAGCGGGACGGGGGGCGCCCGGAGTGGGGGCACCCGGCTTCGCGGGCGCTGCCTTGCGCGGCGCCGCGGGCTTCGCAGCGGACTTGCCGGCGTTGCCGCCGGGCCCCTGCAATGCGTCAGTCAACTTACGGACGACCGGCGCCTCGATCGTCGAGGACGCCGAACGGACGAATTCGCCAAGTTCTTGGAGCTTGGCCATGACGACCTTGCTCTCTACTCCGAACTCCTTGGCGAGTTCATATACCCGGACCTTAGCCACTTCGCTCCTTCTAGGTCCGGGGTGTCCACCGGACCGTCGCTACTTCATGGGCGTACTCATCGCGTACTCATCGAGTGCTCATCGCAATCTCGACCTACTTCCAACTCGCGAGGTACCTGACCGCACGGTGACCCGTGCCGTTCTCTTCTTACGGTGTTGCCTGCCGGTGCTGCCTCTACTCATCGATCTGTTCGATGTGCCGGCGCAGCTCCGCGGTATCGAGCGGGCCCTGGGACCGGAAGGCCCTGGGGAACGCCCGACGGCGGACCGCCAGGTCGAGACAGACCAGTGTGGGGTGCACGGACGCACCCCGGCCGGGCAGCGTACCGCGAGGATCGGGGACGCAAGCGCCATCGATCACCACGATCCGCAGCAGATCGCCCTTGGCCGCTCGCTCCCGGCATCCCACACAGGTTCGCTCAGGGCATGCGCGGGCATGCGTCCGGCCAGACACTGATTAAGTCTACCTCCCCGCGCCGACCCCACCCCTGGGGGGCAGCGATCGGGCACGCATACGTTTCGGCCACGATTCGTGGCCCGGTACGGGGCCCGCTCCGCGCGGACCCCGGCGCCCGGCTCGGAAAACTCTTCCGGGCCCTGTGCCGACCGGGGCGTATCCGCCCTGGTCAGCCCGCGTCGGCTCCGGTCAGTCCCGGTCGGACTGCTCGGTGTCGGGACGGATGTCGATGCGCCAGCCCGTCAGCCGGGCGGCAAGCCGGGCATTCTGCCCCTCCTTGCCGATGGCCAGAGACAGCTGGTAGTCCGGCACCGTCACCCGGGCGGAGCGCGCGCCGAAGTCCACGACCTCGACCTTGCTCACCCGCGCGGGGGACAGCGCGTGCGCCACCAGCTCCGCCGGGTCGTCCGACCAGTCGACGATGTCGATCTTCTCGCCGTGCAGCTCGGCCATGACGGCGCGGACCCGGCCGCCCATCGGGCCGATGCAGGCGCCCTTGGCGTTCAGGCCGGAACGGGTGGACCGGACGGCGATCTTGGTGCGGTGGCCGGCCTCGCGGGCGATGGCGGCGATCTCCACCGAACCGTCGGCGATCTCCGGAACCTCCATGGCGAAGAGCTTCTTCACCAGGCTGGGGTGGGTGCGCGAGAGCGTCACGGACGGACCGCGCACACCCTTGGCGACGCGCACGACGTACGTCCGCAGCCGGGTGCCGTGCTTGTACTCCTCACCGGGGACCTGCTCCTGCACCGGCAGGATGGCCTCCAGCTTGCCGATGTCGACCAGGACGTTCTTGGGGTCCTTGCCCTGCTGGACGATGCCGGCGACGACGTCACCCTCGCGGCCCGCGAACTCACCGAAAGTGATCTCGTCCTCCGCGTCGCGCAGACGCTGGAGGATGACCTGCTTGGCGGTGGTCGCGGCGATCCGGCCGAAGCCGGACGGGGTGTCGTCGAAGTCGCGGGCCTCCTCGCCCTCCTCCAGGTCCTGCGGGTCCTCCTTGGCCCAGACCGTCACGTGCCCGGTCGACCGGTCCAGCTCGACCCGCGCCCGGCGGCGGCTTCCCTCGGTGCGGTGGTACGCGATGAGGAGGGCCGACTCGATCGCCTCGACCAGCAGGTCGAAGGAGATCTCCTTCTCTCGCACCAGACCCCGCAGGGCACTCATGTCGATGTCCACGGCTACGCCTCCTCTTGGTTCTCGTCGGTTTCGTCAGCGGCCGCTTCGGCCTTTTCCGCGCTCTTACGGTTGAACTCGATCTCCACGCGGGCCTTCGCGATCTCGCTGAAGGCGATCCACCGGGACGTGGGCTTGCGGCCCTTCACGCCGGGCACCTCGAGGTCGAGCCCCGTGTCGTCCACCGCGACGATGCGGGCGACCAGCTCACCGCCCTCGGTGAGCTGCATCTTGATCAGGCGCCCGGTGGCCCGCACGTAGTGGCGGTGCTCGCTCAGGGGGCGGTCCGCGCCGGGGGAGGTGACCTCCAGGACGTACGGGGTGCCGCCCATGGCGTCGGTCTCGTCGAGCTTCTCGGAGGCCGCGCGGCTGACTTCGGCGCACTCGTCCAGCTCGACACCCGCGTCGGAATCCACCACGATGCGCAGCACACGCCGCTTGCCGGCCGTGGTCACCTCGACCTCTTCCAGATCCAGCTCTCGCGCGCTGACGAGAGGGGCGAGCAATTCGCGCAGCCTCTCGCTCTGGGTGGTGCTCATCCGGGTGACTCCTCGGCCGCGTGTGCTGTTGTGGGAAAGTCGCGTGTCAGGTCAAAGCCTATCTGTTCCGGCAGCCGGCTGACGATTCGGTCCCCGCTCCCGGGCGCCGCCACCGCTCGCCGGTACGCTCGCGTGCGGCGATCATGACAGGACCGGCGGAAAGAGGATCGTGGCGCTCGACTCGACGACGCGGGGCCCGTCCGGCCCGCGCAGACGCAGGGTACTGGCAGGGGGCGCGGCGGCCCTCGCGGCCGGGGGTTCCGCGGTGCTGCTGGCCGGGTGCTCCGGCGACTCCGCGGCCTCCGCGGGCCCGGCGGCCGCCGGCCGGCTGCGGGCCACCGCCGGCCGGGAGTCGGCGGCGCTGCTGGAGCGGTACGACGCCACGCTCGCCGCCCACCCGGCGCTCGCGTCCCGGCTCGGCCCCCTGCGCGCGGAGGTGGTCCGGCACGCGGAGGCGTTCGGCGCGGGTGCGGCGGCGTCCCCGTCGGCTTCCGCTCCGGCCCCGACGGCCCGTCAGAACGTGCCCGGCGAGGAGAAGGCGGCCCTGGCCGCCCTCGCCGAGGCCGAGCGCCGCACGGCCGACGCCCGGTCCGCCGCCCTCGTCACCGCACCGGCCGAGCTGGCCCGGCTCCTGGCCTCCGTCGCCGCGGCGGGCGCCGCCCACGCCTATCTGCTCGGTGGTGCGCCGTGACGGCCACCGGGGCGGGAGGCGGGGAACTGGCGGCGGCGCAGGCCGCCCTGGCGGCCGAGCACGCCGCCGTGTACGGGTACGGAGTGGTCGGCGCGCGGATCGGCGAGGAGCGGTCGGCGGAGGCGCGCGAGGGGTACGACGCGCACCGCTCGCGGCGCGACGCGATGGGCCGCGCCGTGCGGGAGCTCGGCGGCACGCCCGAGGCGGCGGCCGCGGGCTACGCGCTGCCGTTCGCCGTGACCGACGAGGCGGCCGCGGTGCGGCTGGCCGCGGAGCTGGAGAGCCGGCTCGCGGGCGTCTACGCCGACCTCGTCCGCGCCGCGGGCGGGGCGCTGCGCCGGGATGCGGCGGCGGCGCTGCGGGAGGCGGCGGTGCGCGCGGTGCGGTGGCGCGGCGGCAGCGTAGCCTTCCCTGGGCTCGCCGAGCGGGCCGCGCCCGGCGGCTCCCCGAGCGGTTCGCCGCACCGCTCCTGAACAGCGAAGACGAAAAGGACAGCGCAGGGATGACCAATGCGAACGACCGCCTCGGACCGCCGGAGCGGCTGGTGCGCACCCTGGGCGCGGAGTCCGCGGACGAGGTGGCCCGCGCGTGGCTCGCGGGGCTGCCGGCCCGGGTCGGTGAGTACCTGGAGCGCTGGGAGCTGACGCCCGAGCGGGTGCAGACCCCGGGCGGCCGGAGCGGGATGGTCGTGCTCGTGCACGGCGCCGACGGCACGCCCGCCGCGCTGAAGCTGTGCGTGCCGGACGGGTCGGCGGTGCGGGAGCACGCGGCCCTCGCCCACTGGAACGGCCGGGGCGCCGTGCGGGTGCTGCGGGCCGACCCGGAGGCGGGGGTGCTGCTGCTGGAGCGGCTCCACGGCGACATCAGCCTGCGTTCCCTGGCGGAGGCGAAGGCCCAGCTGGAAGCGGCCGGGGTGCTCCAGCGCCTGTGGTCGCCGCCCGCGGACGGCCACGCGTTCCCCGGAGTCGCCGCGCACACCGCCGCCCTGGCGGACGCGCTGCGCGGGTACCGCGAGGAGCCGTGGGCGGCGGACGTGCGGGGCGTCCTGGACGAGGCCCTGGAGCTGCGGGACGCCCTGGCGGACGGCGGCGGGGAGACTCCTTCCCTGCTGCACGGCGAGTACCACCAGGGTTCGGTGCTGGCCGCCGACCGGGTGCCGTGGCTGGCCGTCGGCCCCCGGCCGCTGGTGGGCGAGCGGGCGTACGACCTGGCGTGGCTGGCCGGCGACCGGGTGGACACGCTGCTCGCCGCGCCCGGAGCGGGCGCGGCGGCGCGCCGCCGGGTGGCGAAGCTGGCGGACTCCCTGGAGGTCGACGCGGAACGGCTGCGCGGCTGGACGGTCTTCCGCGCGGTGGAGGCGGGCACGCGCGAACTCGCCGCGGGGGCGCGGCCGCGCGGTGAATTGCTGTTGGAGTTCGCGGGGTTGCTGTGAGCCGGACGGGCTGTCAGCCCGTCCGGCGTTTGAGGACCGGGGTCCGAGGCGGAGCCTCGGTCACCGGAAGGGGTGGGGTGAGGGGGAACCCTCAGACCAGCGCCGCCACCCGCTCCAGCGCCTCCCCCACCGGCAGTTCCTCGCGCGCACCCGTGCGCCGGTCCTTGAGCTCCACCACACCGCTCGCCGCCCCGCGCCCGACGACGAGGATCGTCGGCACGCCGATCAGCTCCGCGTCGGTGAATTTCACACCCGGCGAGACGCCGGCCCGGTCGTCGACCAGGACGCGCACCCCCGCCGCGCCGAGCTTCTCCGCGAGCTCCAGGGCGAGTTCCGTCTGCACCGCCTTGCCCGCGGCGACGACGTGCACGTCGGCCGGGGCCACCTCGCGGGGCCAGCACAGGCCGGCCTCGTCGTGGGTCTGCTCGGCGAGGGTGGCCACCACCCGGGAGACGCCGATGCCGTACGAGCCCATGGTGACCCGGACCGGCTTGCCCTCGCGGCCCAGGACGTCGAGGCCGAAGGCGTCGGCGTACTTCCGGCCGAGCTGGAAGATGTGGCCGATCTCGATGGCCCGCCCGATCTCCAGGCCCGTCCCGCAGCGGGGGCAGGGGTCGCCCGGCTCGACGACGACCACGTCGAGGTAGTCGTCGACCTCGAAGTCCCGCCCGCAGACGACGTTGCGGGCGTGGGTGTCCGGCTTGTTGGCGCCGGTGACCCAGGCGGTGCCGGGGGCCACGCGCGGGTCGGCGAGGTAGCGGACCGTCAGGCCCTGCGGGCCCACGTAGCCGCGCACGAGGTCGGGCCGGCCGGCGAAGTCCTCGGCCGTCACCAACTCCACGACGGCCGGGGCCAGGTGCTCGCCCAGCTTGCCGAGGTCGACCTCGCGGTCGCCCGGGACGCCGACGGCCGTGATCTCGCCGTCGACCTTGACGAGGAGGTTCTTCAGGGTCGCCGAGGCGGGGACGCCCAGGTGCCGGGCGAGCGCCTCGATGGTGGGGGTGTCGGGGGTGTCGAGCTCTTCGACGGGCCCGTGGCCCGCGGGGTCGGCGGGGGGCACGGAGACCGTCACGGCCTCGGTGTTGGCGGCGTAGTCACAGGCCGGGCAGTCGACGAAGGTGTCCTCGCCGGCCGCGGCCGGGGCCAGGAACTCCTCGGACGCCGACCCTCCCATGGCGCCGGAGACGGCGGAGACGATGCGGTAGTCGAGGCCGAGGC
Source organism: Streptomyces sp. NPDC046215 (assembly GCF_040646215.1). Taxonomy (NCBI): domain Bacteria; kingdom Bacillati; phylum Actinomycetota; class Actinomycetes; order Kitasatosporales; family Streptomycetaceae; genus Streptomyces; species Streptomyces sp. NPDC046215. Next base: position 8,809 of record NZ_JBEYZW010000137.1, read on the forward strand.
GTTCGAAGATGCGGGTGTACGCCTCGCGGTGCAGCCGGTACGCCTCGGCCAGGCCCTCGTCGGTGGTGTCGAAGGAGTAGGAGTCCTTCATGTGGAACTCGCGGCCGCGCAGCACTCCGGAGCGGGGCCGTGCCTCGTCGCGGTACTTCGTCTGGATCTGGTAGAGGATCACCGGCAGGTCCTTGTAGGACGTGCACTGGTCCTTGACCGTCAGGGTGAAGATCTCCTCGTGGGTGGGCCCCAGCAGGTACTCCGCGCCCTTGCGGTCCTTCAGGCGGAAGAGGAGATCGCCGTACTCCTCCCAGCGCCCGCTCTGCTCGTACGGCTCCTTGGGCAGCAGGGCCGGCAGCAGGACCTCCTGGCCGCCGATGGCGTCCATTTCCTCGCGCACCACGCGGGAGACGTTCTCCAGCACCTTCTTGCCGAGCGGCAGCCACGTCCAGACGCCCGCGGACGTGCGGCGGACGTAACCGGCGCGGACCAGCAGCTTGTGGCTGGCGGTCTCGGCGTCGGCCGGGTCGTCGCGCAGTGTCTTGAGCATCGTCGTGGACATGCGCTGGACGTTGGCCATCGTGGTCTCCTGCGTGCGTAGTGCGATTGCCAGGAGATTAACGGCAGGCACCGACAGCCGGGAAACGCTTTGCCCGCGCCCGGCCCGGCCCGCGCCCCCTCACCCCAGCAACGGCAACGGCGCCCCCATCACGACATACGGACTCGGCGCGCTAGGGAAGTGCACCGGCCGGGCGAGGTCGCGGTAGCCCAGTGTGCGGTAGAGGGCGCGGGCCGGGCTCTCGGTGTCGATGGCGGAGAGGATGCTGCGGGGTTCGTTCGCGGACGAGGTGAGCGCGGTGATGAGGTTCCGTCCGATCCGCCGCTTCTGGAAGTCGGGGTGGACGTGCAGCTCGGTGATGACGAAGGCGTTGTCGAGCCAGCCGTCGGTGCCGGTGGCGCGCAGGTACGGTTCGACGACCCCGGACCACCAGTGGCCGCGGTCGTTGGGCATGCCGTAGACGAAGCCCACGAGGCGGCCGCCGGGGGTGGTCGCGCCCAGGGCGCGCGCCCCGGGGGACGTCAGGTGCCGGAGCACGATGTGCCGGCGGACACCGATCTCGTCCGCGGTCAGCCCGAAGGCGAGTGCCTGCACGGCCAGCGCGTCGTCCACCCGCGCGGCGAGGTCGAGCGGTCCGACCACGATGTCATCCATGCGGGGAGGCTACCCTTACGCCCGGCTACGGACGGCCTGGTCAGAACAGGACGCTCATGAACGCGCCGACTTCCTCGAAGCCCACCCGGCGGTAGGCGGCGCGGGCCGCGGTGTTGTAGTCGTTGACGTAGAGACTGACGACCGGGGAGACCTCCCGCAGGGCGTAGCCCAGGACGGCGGCCATGCCGGTCTCCGACAGGCCCTGCCCGCGGTGTTCGGGGGCGACCCAGACGCCCTGGATCTGGCAGGCCCGTGCGGTGGCGGCGCCGATCTCCGCCTTGAAGACGACCCGGCCGTCCTCGATGCGGGCGAAGGAGCGGCCGGAGCCGACGAGCTCGGCGACGCGGGCCTGGTAGAGCAGCCCGCCGTCCCCGGCGAGCGGGGAGACGCCGACCTCCTCGGTGAACATGGCGACGCACGCCGGCATGATCACGTCCATCTCGTCCTTGCGGATGCGGCGGACGAACGGGTCGGGCTCGACGTCCACGGGCATGGAGCGGGTGACCATCAGGGGCTGGTGGGCGCGGACCTCGCGGGCGGGGCCCCAGTGCGGTTCGAGGAGGGACCACAGCTCGGTGGTGGCCTCGGCGGGCCCGACGATGGAGGAGCAGCGGCGGCCGGCGCGGCGGGCGCGGTCGGCGAAGGCGCGCACGGCGTCGGGTCCGGCGCAGATGGGGACGAGGTTGGCGCCGGCGTAGCACAGGGATTCGAGCCGGCCGCCGGAGTACCAGCCCCACATCTCTCCGCCGAGCCGCCAGGGGTCGAGCCCGGCGACCTGGACGCGGGCGGCGACGAAGGCGTTGGCGACGGGGTCGCGGTCGAGGACGGCGAGGGCAGCGTCGAGTTCGCCGGGCTCCAGGACCTTGGTGGTGGTCGTCGTCAACACGTGTCGGTTTGCCTCACCGTCGCGGGCCGGTGGCCAAGGGGAACAGGTTCTGGAACTGTACCTCTATGCCTCCGGCAGTACTTCCTACGTGCGCGGATACGGCGGTGCCCCGCTCCGGGGAGCGGGGCACGGCGTGCGCCGGAGGGGTGCGCGAAGGTCAGCCGCTGACGCTGATCTCGGGCTCGCCGGAGGCGACGCCGTCCTTCTCCATCTGCTCGGCGAGCTTGAGGGCTTCCTCGATGAGGGTCTCGACGATCTTCGACTCGGGGACGGTCTTGATGACCTCGCCCTTGACGAAGATCTGGCCCTTGCCGTTGCCGGACGCGACGCCCAGGTCGGCCTCGCGGGCCTCGCCGGGGCCGTTGACGACACAGCCCATGACGGCGACGCGCAGCGGCACCTCCATGCCCTCCAGACCGGCGCTGACCTGGTC
>NZ_JBEYZW010000138.1:0-11024 GCF_040646215.1 Streptomyces sp. NPDC046215
GCGGGCCGGAGCGGGTGGGGGTTTCGGGGCGTAAAGCGAAGCAGCCCCGACAACAGGCCCGCGGAGGCCCGCCCCCGCACATTGACAGCCCCGCGCAGCGGACACGGCCCCGCGCAGCGGGAAACGGCGAGAAACCCGGAAAACGTCGGCCAGTCCGGGCGGCTAACCCCCGGCGGAGCCGCCCGGTTCGCGGGGAAGGATCAGGCGCCACGCCCCCTCCCGCACCGTCCACGTGCGGGTGCGGACCGGGCCCGTGAGGACGTTGTCGGCGCGGTAGCGGAAGTCGGGGCCGGAGACGGTGACCCGGTAGGCGCGGGCGCGCAGGGGGGCCTCCGCGCCGTGCGGGTGCACCACGACCTCCGCGAAACCGTCCACCGCGGTGACCGAGACGCGGGCGACCGGCTGATCCAGGTCCGTGAGCACCACCCCGTCGGCCTCCACCCGCAGCCGGGTGCAGACGGGCAGGGGGTGCCGGGCGGCCGGTCCGGTCAGCAGGGCGAGCGCGGAGCGCGCCGTGCGGGCCGCCGGGGACCACCACGGCTGATGGTCCACTGTGACGCCTGTTACATCTGAGGCGCCCGCGAGACCGGTCACGGCCGCTACACCCGGCCCGCCCGGAGCGCCCGCCGGGTCCCCGGCCACCGCCGCCGCCGGTGCGGCCGCCTCTCCGGTCCCCAAGGGCTCGTACGACCCGTTCGGCCCATTTCCCTCAGGTGTTTCTGTCGTTTCATCCGCCGGATTCAGGCCACCCGAACCGGGGATCCACAGCCCGCCGAGCACCACGGTGCCGCCCTCGTCCACCAGGGCGTCCAGTCGCCGCTCGGCGCCGTCCAGCACCGCCCGCGCGGCGGCCACCGACCCCAGCGGCACCCCGAGCGTACGGGCCAGGGAGACCTCCGGCAGGGCCCCGACGGGCACCAGCGCCACCGGGACTTCCGGCAGCTCACGCCGCTGCTGGAGCAGGCCCACGGCATGCAGCAGCGCCCGGTCGTCGCCGATGACGACGGGCCGCCTCCGGCCCCGCCGGGCGAGCGCGCGCTCGACGTCCTCCGGGCCGTCCGGGAGGCATATTTTCGCCACCGCGCCGCCGCAGAGGACGTCCCTCGCGATCCGCACGGACTCACCGTCCACGCGACGGGCGACCGGGTCGATGACCACGAGCAGCGGCTGCTCGGTGGAGTCTGGAGCCGACACCTCGGTCCTTCCTCAGGTAATCTCTCGGTGCAAGAGCCCCTGTCGCTGTTGCGCCAGGGGCTTCGTCTATCCGGGGCACCGGTTCGACGGCTCTAGCGTTGGTGTACGCCCTGAGCAAGCGGGGTGACACCACCACGCACGTTGGACATGCCCCGCCCGGAAGGGGTGTACGCCTGTGCCCGCACTTGTGCTGCTCGGTGCTCAGTGGGGTGACGAGGGCAAGGGAAAGGCCACCGACCTCCTCGGTGGATCCGTGGACTATGTGGTGCGCTACCAAGGTGGCAACAACGCCGGCCACACGGTGGTCGTCGGCGACCAGAAATACGCGCTGCATCTCCTCCCTTCCGGAATCCTCTCGCCGGAGTGCACTCCGGTGATCGGTAACGGAGTCGTCGTCGACCCGGCGGTCCTGCTCTCCGAGCTGAGCGGACTCAACGAGCGCGGCGTCGACACGTCCAAGCTGCTGCTCAGCGGTAACGCGCACCTGATCACGCCGTACCACACGACGGTCGACAAGGTGACGGAACGCTTCCTCGGCTCGCGGAAGATCGGCACCACGGGCCGCGGTATCGGCCCGACCTACGCGGACAAGATCAACCGTGTGGGCATCCGCGTTCAGGACCTCTACGACGAGTCGATCCTGACGCAGAAGGTCGAGGCCGCTCTCGACTTCAAGAACCAGATCCTGGCGAAGCTCTACAACCGCCGGGCGATCTCGCCCGCCGCGATCGTGGAGGAGATGCTCACCTACGCCGAGCAGATCAAGCCGTTCGTGGCCGACACGACGCTGATCCTCAACAACGCCATCGACGACGGCAAGGTCGTCCTCTTCGAGGGCGGCCAGGGCACGCTGCTCGACGTCGACCACGGCACGTACCCCTTCGTCACCTCGTCCAACCCGACCGCGGGCGGCGCCTGCACGGGTACCGGCGTCGGCCCGACGAAGATCAACCGCGTGATCGGCATCCTCAAGGCGTACACGACCCGCGTCGGCGCCGGCCCGTTCCCGACCGAGCTGTTCGACAAGGACGGCGAGGCGCTGCGGACCATCGGTGGCGAGCGCGGTGTGACCACCGGCCGTGACCGCCGCTGCGGCTGGTTCGACGCGGTCATCGCCCGCTACGCGACGCGCGTCAACGGCCTGACGGACTTCTTCCTCACCAAGCTCGACGTCCTCACGGGCTGGGAGCAGATCCCGGTCTGCGTCGCCTACGAGATCGACGGCAAGCGCGTCGAGGAGCTGCCCTACAGCCAGAGCGACTTCCACCACGCGAAGCCGGTCTACGAGATGCTGCCGGGCTGGTCCGAGGACATCAGCAAGGCGAAGACGTTCTCCGACCTGCCGAAGAACGCGCAGGCGTACGTGAAGGCGCTGGAGGAGATGTCGGGCGCGCCGATCTCCGCGATCGGCGTCGGCCCGGGCCGCACCGAGACGATCGAGATCAACTCGTTCCTCTCGTGAGGCACGCCCCTGCGTGAGGCAGCCGTCTCCCGCGGGGCACCCCGCGCGAAAAGCGCCCCGGCGGCTCCGGCCGCCGGGGCGCTTCGCGTTCAGCCCGTCTTGTCGTACACCTGCGGCGCCTTGTCCGTCCCGACGAAGTAGCGGCTCAGCCGGCCGTTCGCGAGGAGGGTCAGCTCGGTGGCCTCGCCCGGCGGGCACGCCGTGGCCGGCTCGCCGAGGGTGACCCGGGACGGGCTCAGGCGCAGCGGCGTGCCGGAGGTACCGCCGCCGGTGAGGGACGCGGCCCAGGCGCAGCGGTAGGCCGTGCCGTCGTCGGTCGTGCCGCTGGCGTTGATAGTGGCGACGGTCGCGCCCACCGAGCCCTGTCGGAGGACGAGCCGGCGGTAGTTGGCGTGGCCGGACACGTCGAAGGTGAAGTGCCAGCTGCCGAGGAACTCCCGCGGCACCGCACCGGAGACCGGGGTGGCCGGTCCGCTGCCGGGCGCCGGGGACGGCGGCGTGGAGCCCGCCGAGGGCGAGGCGGGGGTGCCCGGGGCCTGCGGTGCCGATGAGGCGGAGGTGTCGCCGTCGGCGCCGTGCTTGATGAGGAACACCGTGCCGCCGCCCGCGAGCAGCCCGGCGGCCACCACCCCGGCCAGCAGCACGGGCGTCCGGGAGCGCCGCGGGGGCACGGGGGCGTACGGGCCGCCGATGTGGGTGGCGGAGTGGTACGGACTGCTGCCGTACGGGCCCGCGTGCGGGTAGCCGTAGGCGGCGCCGGGGGCCGGGGGCGCGGGCGGGCCGGCCGCGGCACCGGCCGTGACGGTCGGCGGGTCCTGCGGGGATATCCGCGTCGGCTCGTGGTGCGGGGCGGGCGGGCGCGCGGCCTCGGGCGGCAGCGGGCCCGCCGTGCCCACGGGCTCCTCCACGTCCAGCAACTGCACCGCGTGCCGCCCCAGGCGGGCGACCAGCCCGCCCGGCAGCCACGGGTCGGCCGAGCTCAGGCCCCCGAGCAGCTCCTCGACGCCCGTCTGTTCCAGGACCTGATCCGGCGTCGGCCGGTCACCGGGCTCCTTGGCGAGGAACGCCTCGATGAGGGGGCGCAGCGAATCGGGGACGTCGGTGAGGTCCGGCTGCTCCTCGGCGATGCGGAACATCAGCGCGTGGACCCCGCTGTCCGCGGTGCCGAAGGGCATCCGGCCGGTGGCCGCGTAGGCCAGCACCGAGCCGAGGCAGAAGACGTCGCTGGCGGGGGTGATGCGGACGCCGCGCACCTGCTCGGGCGACATGAAGCCGGGCGAGCCGACGGCCGCGCCGGTGCGGGTGAGGCCGTCCCCGTCGGTGACGGTCTCCAGGGCGCGGGCGATGCCGAAGTCGATGACGCGGGGGCCGTCGAGGGTGATCAGGACGTTCGACGGCTTGAGGTCGCGGTGGACGATGCCCGTGGCGTGGATGGCCTGCAGGGCGCGGGCGAGGCCGGCGCCGAGGATGCGCACGGACCGCTCGGGCAGCGGCCCGAAGTCACGGTCGACGACCTGCCGCAGGGACGGCCCGGCGATGTAGCCGGTGGCGACCCAGGGAACCTCGGCCTCGGTGTCCGCGTCGAGCACGGGGGCGGTCCATTCGCCGCCGACCTGCCGGGCGGCGCGGACCTCGGCCTTGAAGCGCCGCCGGAACTCCTCCTGGCCGGCCAGCTCGCGGTGGACGAGCTTGACGGCCACCGTGCGGCCGCGGTCGGAGCGCGCCAGGTACACGCGGCCCATGCCGCCCGCGCCGAGCCGTCCCAGCAGCCGGTACGCGCCGAGCGTGCGCGGATCTTCCGGCCGCAGGCTTTCGAGATTTTCCATGGCGCTGCCCTCCCCGTGTCCCCCGTGTGTTCTTCGCGGAGAATAGCGGGGCGGCAAACGGCCGGGGCCCCGCACCTTGAAAGTACGGGGCCCCGGCGGCGACAGCCACGGTGTGGCGTCGGATCAGGCGGGAACGATGTTCTCCGCCTGGGGGCCCTTCTGGCCCTGGGTCACGTCGAAGGAGACCTTCTGGCCCTCCTGGAGCTCGCGGAAGCCCTGGGTGGCGATGTTCGAGTAGTGGGCGAAGACGTCGGCGCCGCCGCCGTCCTGCTCAATGAAGCCGAAACCCTTTTCAGAGTTGAACCACTTCACGGTGCCAGTAGCCAAGATGATCTCCTCATGAGTGCAGCGCCCAAATTCCGCACGGCACGGAAAATGCAAGAGCGCCCGGGGTCACAGACCGTCGGGCGCCGACATGAAAATTGGGTCCAAAACTGCAACGGAAAACGACCGTAGCACGCGGGCCCCCGGCTGCGGTGGGTTTCGTGACCGGAAAATTCACGGCGTGTCGGCGGGCGGGCACAGCCCCCGGGCCTGCGGTGCCCGCTGCCCCCGGGGCAGGGGTCAGCGTCGTGGTGGCGGCCGCGAGGTCCGCTGCGGGCTCCGCCCCGGGCGCGTCCGTCTCCCTGTGCGAGGGCGGCGCCTGCCGTGGGCCGGCGGGCCCGCCTCGCCGGCCGCAGGCGCCACCGCCGCGGGGCACGGGGGGCGGAACACCCCCGCTACCGGCCCCGGGGCCGGGCACCCCCGCACCCGGCACTCTGTCGTCGCGCGGGCCGAGCACCCGACACAGTGCCGGTACCCGCGCCCGTACGCCCCTCCCTACGCTGGCGCCGTCCCCGCCCCGCACAGCCCGGCCCCCCGTTCATCCTCCCGATCCGAGGTAACGACCGTGAGCACGCAGCCCGACCCCGCCGCCGGCGCCGCCGTGAAGGCCACCGACCGCGCGCACGTCTTCCACTCCTGGTCCGCGCAGGGCCTCATCGATCCCCTGGCGGTCGCCGGGGCCGAAGGCTCGTACTTCTGGGACTACGACGGCAACCGCTACCTCGACTTCTCCTCTCAGCTCGTCAACACCAACATCGGCCACCAGCACCCCAAGGTCGTCGCCGCGATCCAGGAGCAGGCCGGGCGGCTGTGCACCGTCGCGCCGGGCTTCGCCGTGGACGTGCGGTCCGAGGCCGCCCGGCTGATCGCCGAGCGCACCCCCGGCGACCTCGACAAGATCTTCTTCACCAGCGGCGGCGCCGAGGCCGTCGAGAACGCCGTCCGCATGGCCCGGCTGCACACCGGCCGGTCCAAGGTGCTGAGCACCTACCGCTCGTACCACGGGGCGACCGCCGCCGCGATCAACCTCACCGGCGACCCGCGCCGCTGGCCGTCCGACACCGCCTCGGCGGGCGTCGTCCACTTCTGGGGGCCCTTCCTCTACCGCTCGCCCTTCCACGCGGAGACCGAGGAGCAGGAGTGCGAGCGCGCCCTGCGCCACCTCGCCGACACCCTCGCCTTCGAGGGCCCGCAGAGCGTCGCCGCGATCATCCTGGAGACCGTGCCCGGCACCGCCGGGATCATGGTGCCCCCGGCCGGTTACCTCGCCGGCGTCCGGGAGCTCTGCGACCGCCACGGCATCGTCTTCATCCTGGACGAGGTCATGGCCGGTTTCGGGCGCACGGGCCGCTGGTTCGCCGCCGACCACTGGGGCGTCACCCCCGACCTGCTGACGTTCGCCAAGGGCGTGAACTCCGGCTACGTGCCGCTCGGCGGCGTCGCGATCTCCGCCGAGATCGCCGCCGGCTTCGACCGGCGCCCCTACCCCGGCGGCCTCACCTACTCCGGGCACCCGCTGGCCTGCGCCTCCGCCGTCGCGACGATCGAGGCCATGGCCGAGGAGGGCATCGTGGAGAACGCCGCCCGCATCGGCGAGGACGTCCTCGGCCCCGGCCTGCGCGAGCTCGCCGAGCGGCACCCGAGCGTCGGCGACGTCCGGGGCCTGGGCGTCTTCTGGGCGCTGGAGCTGGTCCGGGACCGGGCCACCAGGGAGCCGCTCGTGCCCTACAACGCGGCCGGCGAGGCCGCCGCCCCCATGGCGGCCTTCACCGCCGCCTGCAAGAAGTCGGGCCTGTGGCCCTTCGTGAACATGAACCGCACCCACGTCGTCCCGCCCTGCACCGTCTCCGAGGCCGAGGCGAAGGAGGGCCTCGCCCTCCTGGACGAGGCGCTCACGGCGGCCGACGCGCACACCGTCTGACGCGGCCGGGTACCGTACGTCCTTCCCGCGCGCACGCCCGTACGCTCCGCGACGGCCCTCGCCTATCTTGTTGCGAGGGCCGTTCGCACGCGGGCGCACGGTCACGGAAGGGGAGACGGACACGATGCCCGGCAGCGAGGCTGTCAGACGCACGACGCTGCGCTCGCAGATCGCCGACGCCCTGCGCGACGAGGTCATAGCGGGGCGGCTCCCGGCGGGGCGCCAGTTCACCGTCAAGGAGATCGCCGAGCAGTACGGGGTGTCGGCGACGCCCGTCCGCGAGGCGCTGCTCGACCTCTGCTCGCAGGGGCTGCTCGACGTGGAACTGCACAAGGGCTACCGCGTCCGCGCCTTTTCCTACGCCGACTTCCGCGACATGGTCGAGGCCCGCGCCCTCATCGTCGAAGGCATCTTCCGGCACTCCGCGGAACGCGCGCTGCGCGGCGTCACCCCGCACGCCCTGGCCTCCGTGCGGCGGCGCGCGGAAGAGGCGGGCCGGGCGGCGGTCGCGGGGGATCTGGACATTCTCATCGGCTATGACCTGCGCTTCTGGCGGGAGCTGACCAGCCTGGTCGGCAACCCGTACATATCGGACTTCCTGGACCGGGTGCGGGTGCAGAGCTGGATCTTCACGGTGCCCCTCCTGCGCCGCTTGCCCAGCCTGCGGGGCCGGCTGTGGCACGGCCACAGCGAGCTCGTCGAGGCGGTGGCGGCCCAGGACGCACTCGGCGCGGAGCGGATCATTGACGGCTACAACGAACACGCGCTGGCATTGATCGCGAGACTGACCGAATAGGGTCGAAGCCGGGTATGGCCATCAGTTAATGAGACGGAATCCGCAATGACCTCCACACCGGTATGCAACCGAGCGCCGCATAAGGGCGTCCGAAGCTTGTGACCCGCTTTCAGCCGTCCCGACCGCCCCGGCCGACCGACCTTTCCGGCACCGCCGCCCCCCTGCCGCGGCAGACGGATTCCCGTGCGACCCCGGGCCCCGGCACCGATCTCACCGTGGTCGTCCCGGCCTACGAGGAGGAGGGCAGGCTCGCCCCCACGCTGGCGGCGGTCCGCGCCCACCTGGAGACGCTGGAGGCCGCCCCCGGCCGCCCCGCCACCTGGGAGCTGATCGTCGTCGACGACGGCTCCACGGACGGCACCGCGGACATCGCCGCGGCCGCGGCCGCCGACGAGCCGCGCGTGCGGGTGCTGCGCACCCCCGCCAACCGTGGCAAGGGTCACGCCGTGCGCACCGGAGTGCTCGCTTCCCACGGCCGCCGCGTCCTGGTCACCGACGCCGATCTGGCCACCCCCATCGAGGAGCTCGACCACCTCTGGCAACGCATGGACGAGGGCGCCGGCGCCGCCATCGGCTCCCGCGCGTTGCCCGGCTCCCGCATCGACGTCCGCCAGCACGCCCTGCGCGAGGCCCTCGGGCGCGCCGGCGCCCGGCTGATACGGGCCGCCGCCGTCCCCGGCATACGGGACACCCAGTGCGGCTTCAAGCTCTTCGACGGCGACAAGGTCCGCGCCGCCTTCGAGCGGTCCCGGCTGGACGGGTGGAGCTTCGACGTCGAGATCCTGCGCTTCTTCCACGCCCAGGGCTGGGAGGTCACCGAAGTGCCCGTCCGCTGGTCCCACCAGGCGGGCTCCAAGGTTCGCCCGCTCGCCTACCCCGGGGTCCTCGCCGACCTGCTGCGCATGCGCGTGGGCCGGCCCGCGCCCACCCGGCTCGCCGTTCCCGCGCTCTTCTTCTTCTGCGCCTTCCTGCTCTACGCGGGCCTGTGGGGCGCCCTCGGCCACGGCTACCTGGCCGACTCGGGGTCGGACCAGGCGCAGTGGGAGTGGTTCTTCGCGGTCACCGCCGACAACGTCGCGCACCTGCGCGACCCGCTCTTCACCGACCTGCAGAACGCCCCGCTCGGCGTGAACCTCATGGCGAACACCGTCATGCTCGGCCTGTCCGTCCCCCTCGCGCCCCTCACCCTGGCCTTCGGCGCCCACGTCACCTGGGCGGTCGTGCTCACCGGCGGCCTCGCCGTGACCGCCTGCTCCTGGTACTGGCTGATAGCCAAGCGCTTCGTGCGGTCCCGCTGGGCGGCCGCGCTCGGCGGTGCCTTCTGCGCCTTCGCGCCGCCGATGATCTCCCACGGCAACGCGCACCCCAACTTCCTCGTCCTGTTCATGATCCCGCCGATCATCGACCGGCTGCTGCGGCTGTGCGAGGGCGGGCGCCCCACCCGGGACGCCGTCGTGCTCGGCCTCTTCCTCGCCTACCAGGTCTACCTCGGCGAGGAGCCGCTGCTGCTGGCCGTGACCGGCTTCGCGCTCTTCGCCCTGGCCTACGCGATCGCCGACCCCGACGCCGCGCGCGCGGTGGCCCGCCCGCTGCTGCGCGGCCTGGGCATCGCCGCCGCGGTCTCCCTGCCCCTGGTGATCTACCCCCTCAGCCACCAGTTCTTCGGCCCGCAGAGCTACCACAGCGTGCTGCACGGCCAGGTCGGCAACCACCCGATGGCGCTGCTGGAGTTCGCCACCCGGTCGCTGGCCGGCGACCCGGGCGTGGCCGCCTCACTGTCGCTCAACCGGACCGAGGAGAACGCTTTCTTCGGCTGGCCGCTGGTCCTCCTGACCGTCGCCGTCACCGTCCACCTGCGCCACCAGCCGCGCGTCCGCGCCCTGGGCTGCACCGCCCTCGCCGCGGCCGTCCTCTCCCTCGGCCAGAACATCCCGCTGCCCGGCACGGACCGGACCCTGCCCGGACCCTGGCGGCTCGTCGCGCGGCTGCCGCTCTTCGAGTCGGTCATCGAGTCCCGCGTGGCGATGGTCTGCGTGCCCGCCCTCGGCATCCTCCTCGCCCTCGCCTGCGACCGGCTGGCCACGCCCCGGCTGCGCAGCGAGCGCGAACGCTCCCGGCGGCTGCTCGGCTGGACCGCACTCGCCGCGGCCCTCCTGCCGATCGTGCCGACGCCGTACCGGACCGTCGAACGCGACCCGGTGCCCGCCTTCATCACCGACGGCACCTGGCGCGACCACGTCCGCCCCGGCCGCTCCCTGGTGCCCGTCCCGGTGCCCGCCCCCGCCGACCCCAGGGCCCTGACCTGGCAGGTGCGCGCCGACTTCGGCTTCGCCTTCCCCGGCGGCTACTTCAACGGGCCGTGGGGGCCGGACCGCACCGGCATCTACGGGCCGGAGCCGCGCGCCACCTCCGACCTGCTGAACCGGGTCCGCGAGCGCGGCGAGGTCCCCGACATCGGGCCCGCCCAGCGCCGCGACTTCCAGGCCGACCTGCGCTTCTGGCGCGCCGACGCCCTCGTCCTGGACCCGCGCGACAACGGTGCGCAGCTGCGCGAGACCGTGACCCGGCTGACGGGCAAGGAGCCGGAGCGGACCGGGGGCGTGTGGGTGTGGGACGTGGGCGCCGGAAGCTGACGCCTGCCCGGTATGACAACCGGCCCCTCCGCACTACTCTGGCCCGACCATCGCATCAACGCGAACGAGAGTGAGTTCACGTGGCCTGTGACCTCTGGCTTGTCCCCCTCGTCGATGTGCTGTGCCACAGCCCCGACAACCCCTTCGCCGAGGAGATCGCCGCGTACGACAAGGCGCTCGGCGAGGCGGGGCTGCCTCCCGTGCCGGTCTTCGGCTACATGCCGGGCCTCTCGGGGGACGTGGCGCCGGTCGCGGGCTTCGACTACGACGCCCTGCACTTCCTGCGCCGCGCGCACCTGCTGAACCTGTGCGGGCTCGCCGTCACCCCCGTGGACGAACTCGGGGGCGACTACGAGCAATTGCTGGAGATGTTCGAGACCACGGCCCAGCAGTCGCACCTGGTGTGGCACTACGACCACGCCGGGGCCTACGTGCCCGTGGACTTCGCGCACCCGCTCTCCAGCGACGAACTCCTCGAAGGCGGCGGGCCCCTGGGGTCCAGCCAGGGGCTGCTGCGCGAACTCCACGCCGTCGCGCCCGTCCTGGGTATCGATCCGGCCAATCCGCCCGCCGCGCCGGCCGCGCCGGAGAGACCGACGGGGCTGGAGGAACCCGCCGCACCGGGCCCCTACGACGCGAGCCCGTTCGCACGGGAGCGGCACGTCTGGCTAGGGCTGCACGCGGCGGCGACGCGGAGCCTCGGTCAAGGTTCGATGATCGTCTTCAGCTGACCGTCGCGTCGTGTGCGCACCACCGCTGCGCGGCGGTGTCCTCAAGCGCCGGACGGGGGGGTTTGTTGCTGTGGGGAGGCCCAAAACAGCCCCGGCGGCCGGTGGGGTCGCGCCCGCCGGGCGGGGGCCGGCGCCCG
>NZ_JBEYZW010000139.1:0-10706 GCF_040646215.1 Streptomyces sp. NPDC046215
GCATCCCAGGCCGTTCGTCTGGACGAAGACCGCCGACGAGATCCTCGACAAAGTCGCCACCTACTGCAGACGAATCTCCGACTCAGGACACTAGGCCACGACCAGCGTGCGCACGTGCGCAAACCGGCGCGGGTCCAGAGGCCTATCCACCGCACTGAGTGCGCACTCAGCTGGTGCGCTGCACCGGCCGACGGCGCCCGCCCCGGCCGACACCCTGGCATACGCACTGGGCACCCGCCCTACTCGTCAACAGTCCGCAAGCAGCGAGCACCGCCCCAGCTCCTGCACGTACAGGCGGGAGCCCTGCAGGGCCTGCCCGCGGCTCTCGGACATGCCGGCTCGTGTCTGCTCGATCAAGTGCCGCCACGGACCCTACGCCCGCGCCCCCAGGCAGTCCCGCAACCGGCGCCTCGGCCCGACGCGCAAGAAGCGACGCCCGATCTGCAGGACGAGTTCTTCCAGTTCCTGCTCCCACTCGCCGGCGGGTACATCATCAATCACACACAGTGACTCTCCAGCCCGATGTCACTACACGCGGCGCGGGCACTCGTCCGCAGGACGGGCCGCACTAGCCCGCCCCGCATCCGGCACCACCCCGCTACACTCCCCACACTCAAGCCGTTGACCAGCGGTAATGGAGAAGTCCGGCTGGAGTACTAGCGCCGATATTCGTTCTGACGTTCGACCTCGGCGAGCAGTCGACGCCGAGAAGGCCGCCGTCTGCTAACGGCAAAGGGCCGGAACCCCCGTCCGGGGCCCCGGCCCTTCCTTGCCCGCCCGCCCCTGGCCTTCGGGGGTGGGCACTACGGTGCAGTCGTCTATCGGGCCGTCGTCAGCACAGTTCGAGGCTGCCGCCCCCGATCAATGAGTCCTTCACCCATCCTTGACGCTGAGTGCCCTTGATCCTCACGTGCGTCCAGGTCCCGTCGTTCTTGGTCCTGGTGTAGCAGTGGAAGTAGACAGTGGCCCCCTTGGGAACCTGCCCGAGGGCGGCGCAGTTCGTGTGGGGGCCGCCGCGGTACCGGACGCCGTTCTTCACGACCTTCGCCTTGTCCGCGTCCTTGTTGGACCACCTGTGCGAGCAGCCCAGGAGGTCGGCGGTGGGAGCGGTCTTGGTGCTGGTGTCGGCGGCGGCAGCGGGGGCCGGCGCGGCGGTGCCCATCGTGCTGGTGCTGCGGATGGTCTGGGCGGGGCTGCCGCCGTCTGCTGAAGCCGGGCCGCCGGCGGAGGCCGGCACTACCGCTCCGAGTACGAGGGCGCTCACTGCGCCGCTCAGCGCAAGGAACCGTGCTGTTCGCATGCTGCTGTCCTTTCCACGTGTTGTCGTGTCGCCTGCACCCTCCCCCGATCGCGGGGTGCAGGCCCCGGACCGCCTTCGTCGGGAGCGGCGGTTCCGGCCGTGCTCCAGTGATTTCAGCGGTCGGCTGGTTGTCTCGCAGCCCCTGTTTGTACTGGTAGACAAAACAGTTGTGGCCCCCGTCGGGCGCCGAACTCGGCCTGCGGGCGCCTTGTTGCCGCTTCGGCGGACGTGTTGGGGTGGGCGCTATGACGTCGAGGGGGAGGGGCTGAGACTGCGGTGGGGCGTCGTGAGAAACCGATCGATCCCATGGCTGGGCCGGTGCAGCGTTTCGCCTTCGAGTTGCGCAAGCTGCGCCGGGAGGCGGGCAGCCCGACCTACCGGGTGATGGCTGACGGGACGGGGTACTCGATTGCTGCTCTGGCACGCGCGGCTGCGGGGGAAACGCTGCCGTCCCTGCCACTGGCGCTGGCGTATGTGAAGGCGTGCGGCGGGGACCTTGCGGAGTGGGAGCGGCGATGGCACACATTCCGTGACGAAGAGGCCGCTCAGCCACCGGAGGACGAGGAATCGGCAGATCCGCCCTATCGTGGTCTTGCCCGCTTCGAACCCGGCGACCACGCGAGGTTCTTCGGCCGCACCCGTCTCTCGGACCAGCTCACCGCCATGGCCAAGGCCTTCCGGTGCGTCATGGTGCTCGGCCCCTCGGGCAGCGGTAAGTCCTCCCTTTTACGCGCCGGACTCATCCCCCGATTACAGAACACCAAGGACCCGGCACAGCGCCCGGCGGCAATACGGATCTTCACGCCCGGTCCCCGGCCGGTGCGCGACCACGAGAAGCTGTTCATCCCGGCCGGGGGAGGGGGAGATACGTGGCTGGTGGTGGACCAGTTCGAGGAGATCTTCACACTCTGCCAGGAGGTGGCGCAGCGGAGGGAGTTCATCGGCCTGCTGTTGTCGGCGAGGGACCCCCGCCGTCGGCTGCGGGTCGTGGTGGGGGTGCGGGCGGACTTTTATGCCCGCTGCCTTGAGTACGAGGGCCTGGCCACGGTCCTCGGAGAGGCAAGTCTGCCGGTCGGCCCGATGACGCCGGACGAGCTGCGCGAGGTGATTGTCAAACCCGCGGCTGCCGAAGGGCTGATCGTGGAGCGGACGCTGACCGCCCGCCTCATCGAGGAAGTCGGCGAGGAGCGCGGCGGACTGCCGCTCCTGTCGCACACGCTGCTGGAGACCTGGCGCCGGCGCCGTGGCCGCACCCTGACCCTGGACGGTTACGAAGCCGCCGGCGGCATCCATCACGCCATTGCCCAGAGTGCCGAAGACCTCTATACCCACCTCACCCCGCCCCAGACCGAGACGGCTCGCCGCATCCTGCTGCGTCTGATCACGCCGGGCGAGGGCACCACCCCGGACACCCGCCGCCCCATCGACCGGGCCGAACTCACCACCACCGAAACCACCACTGACCTGGCCCCGGACGCCGTGCTTCAGCGTCTGGCCGCCGCCAGGCTGGTCACGTTGGACGACGACACCGTCGACCTCGCACACGAAGCACTCATCACCGCATGGCCCCGGCTGCGCGGGTGGATCGAGGACAACCGCGAGCGCATGCGCCGCCACCGGCGCCTGACGGATGCGGCCCGCAACTGGCAAGACCGCCGCCGTGACAGAGGGGCACTGCTGCGCGGAACCGCGCTCGCAGAAGCCCAGGACGCCTTCCACACCCCCGCACGCCAGACAGAACTGTCCGTGCTGGAAAGAGACCTCCTCCACCAGTCCATCCGCGCCGCCCAACGGCGCACCCGTCGCAGCCGTCAGTTCATGGCAGCCCTCAGTGTGCTGATGGTCCTCGCGGTGACCGCGACGGCGGTCGCCGTACGCAAGTCGTCAGTGGCGGATTCACAACAGCGGCTGGCGCTGTCGCGCCAACTCGCAGACCGAGCACTTCGGTTGAGCGGCGCACGTCCTGAGGCCGCGATGCTCCTCGCCCTGAGCGGGTACCGCCAGGCCCCCACGACGGAAGCGCGGGGCGGGCTGCTCAGCGCATACGCCCGCTTCTACGCCAACCAGTTCACCGGCCACAGCCAACCGGTGAGCAGCACGGCCTTCTCACGCGACGGTCGTACCCTGGCCACGGCTGGCCTCGACCACAGCATCAAGCTGTGGGACACCCGCTCCCACCGCCTCCTGACGACGTTGAACGGCCACACCGACCTCGTCAACACGGTGGCATTTTCCTCGGACGGTCACACCCTGGCCAGCGCCGGCAACGATCGCAGCATCAAGCTGTGGGACACCCGCTCCCACCGCCTCCTGGCGACCCTGACTGGCCACACGAACACGGCCGAAGACGTCGCGTTCTCTCCCAACGGCCAGGAACTGGCCAGCGCCGCCAGTGATCGCACCGTCCGCCTCTGGAACCTGCGTACTCACCGGGAACACACCGTCCTGACCGGGCACACCGACGGAGTGATGCGGCTGGCCTACTCACCGGACGGCCGCACACTGGCCAGCGCTGACATGAGCCGCACCACCCGCCTGTGGAACACCTCCACCCACAAGCCCGCCGCCGTGCTGGCCGGAGACACCGGCGCCATCAACGCCGTGGCCTTCGCTCCGGACGGTCACACCCTCGCCACGGCAAGCACCGACCACAGGATCAAGCTATGGAACGTGCGCTCCTACCGCCTGCTCACGACGATGGCAGGCCACAGCGACGAGATACAGGAACTGACATTCTCATCAGACGGCCGCATATTGGCCAGTGCAAGCCTTGACGGCACCCTGCGATTGTGGCGCCCCCAAGCACGCTCCCCCCTGGCCACGCTGACCGTGGCACAACCCGTCTACGCCCTCGCACTCTCGCCCGACGGCCACACCCTTGCTTCCACAGGCAAAGACTCCACCGCCCTCCTGTGGAACGTAGCGACGCGCCGCCCCACCACGCTGACCGGGCGTACCAGCACCACCACTGCCGACGTGTCCTTCGCGGATCATCACTCCTACCTCACCGTCGATCACGACAACCTGGTCACCCGCTGGTCCACGACCCCACCGCTTACCGACCCTCCGCCGCTGCGCCGTCCCCAGTCCGTCAAAGCGATGGTGGCCAGCGAAAACGGCCGGGCACTGGCCACGGTCGGCAATGATGGCGTCATACGCGTGTGGAACCTGATGACAGGCAAGCTCACCGCGACACTCCCACAGGCCGCGATCGCCGCCACCCCGTGGCGACTGTCGATGACTCCTGACGGACATACCCTGGCCGTCACTGGCAACGACGGCACCATCCGGGTATGGGCTGTCGGCGTACAGCAGCCCACCGCGGTCCTGCACACACCCGACTCGGTGCTCGGCCTGGCCCTGCGGCCCGACGGCCGCGCCCTTGCCGCCGTCAGCGCCGACGGCACCGCGCGGCTGTGGACCCTCGGCTCCCAGCGGGCCGGCATACCCCTGCCCGGGCCCAAAGACGCGACCAGGATACTGTCCTTCAGCCCGGACGGCCGCACCCTGGCTGTCGGCAATACCGGCAACAGTGTGCGGTTGTGGGACGCCGCAACCCGCCGTGTTACCGCTACGCTCACCACAAACGACGGCCTGACTCGAGCGATGGCCTTCAGCCCCGACAGCTCCACCCTCGCCACCAAGGCCATCGACAACACCATCCGACTGTGGAGCACCCGCACCACTCGCCTGCGCGCCGCCCTCACTGGTTCCGAAGATGGCAACAGCATCCGCTTTTCCCCGGACGGACACGCGCTGGCCACCATCACTCCCAACAGCACCGCCCACGTCTGGAGCACCGACGCAGAATACGTCGCCACACGCGTGTGCCACCTCAGCAAAGCCCATCACTGGTCGCGACTCCTCCCGGACCAGCCGGTGCAGGACCTATGCCCCTGACAGGGGGCCCGCTCAGCTGCGGGTTGGTGGAGGCGGGGCCACCACGGCGTGGGATTCCCCTTTAGTTCGCAGGCGCGCGCTCCGGGCGCTCAACGCCATCAAACGGAACATCACGAGGAAAAAATTTTGCCCGGGTGGCTTTGTTCACGGGTTGTGGTTCTGGCACAGGTTCTGGATGCTGTTGATCTTCAGGTTTCCAGTCTCTGGCAGAGCTGCTGGAAAGGACTGGGCGGCCGGGGCCAGCGCGGTGGTGCTGTGCCGGGTGGGAAGCATTCGCTGAGGCGGATGATGTTGGTGCCTGCGGCGGTCAGCACGTGCTGGACGTGGGTCTTGGCCAGGCCGCGGTAGCGGCAGTGCCGGAGTCCGTGGGCGTGGACGGTCTCGGAGACGGTGGCTTCGCATCCCGCGCGGATGGCATAGCGCCGTTGCCATCGGCCGGTCTTCTGCTCGTGCCGGACGCGGGTCTGGATCTCCTGCTGGGGCTGGGGAAGCAGGAAGATGTGGCGCCCCCTGCCGCCGGTGTTGCCGGTGCATTCGAGCCGGTCGTCGCATTCACGGCAGGCTTTGCGCGGGAAGAGGACCGACAAGCGGGGGTGGCCGTCACCGAGGGTGGGCTTCCAGGGTGGGCTGGTAATGCCGTGCGGACACGTCAGTGTGCGGGCTTGCCAGTCGATGTGGAAGTCCTCCTTGGTGAAGCCCGGCCGCTTATCGGCCCGGGGATCGGCACGGACTGGCCCGAACAGCGTGATGCCCCATTTCTGCTGGGCCTGGTGAATGCTGTCCGGGCTTGAGTAGCCACCGTCGACGACGTGCTCGTGCGGCAGAATGCCCTGCTGGGCCAGGCCTTTGTGGATCAGGTCCAGGGCGTCGATGTCCTGCTCCGGGGCCGGGCGGGTGACGACCTGAACGATCACGTTCGGGACGGCCGCCTCGCAGGTTTCGGTCTGGTGGTCGCGGTAGCCGATCCAGTCGCGCTGTCCGGACGCTGTGATCTTCTGGCAGTAACGGGCTTGTGGGTCGTGCGGGGTGACGATCTCCATCGTCGCCCAAGGCACTTGTGCCGTGGCAGGGTCGGGCCTTCCGTCCGTCTGCGGCTTGCCGGTGTCGCGCTGCCTCGTCGAGCGTCGGCTCGCCCGGTCGCGGGTGGACTTCGCTGCCCGCCACCGCAGACAGCCGGCATCGTCGTACCAGTACTGCTGGACCCAGACCTGCCGCAGAATCTGCACCTGCGGCAAGTCCCGTAGCTCCGGTGGGGCATCGCCGTCGTAAATGCCGTGCAGGAGGTGCATGCCGTCCTCGCCGACCCGCAGCACGTGCCTGATCAGGGCTTCCCCGCCCCGGGGCAGCCGGTCGTAACGAACTGGGCGCCCGTAACGATCCGCCCAGTCCGCAGTGACCATCCCGGACAGCCACCGCTCGCCGTGCAGGGCGAGTTCCTCCAGGGCCAGCCGCAGCGTCTCGCCTACCAGCTCGCCCCGATTCAGCCGCCGGACCGCAGCCAGCACGTGAGTGGAATCCGTACGGACCCTCGACCGCCGACTGACCAGTCCCGCTGCCACAAGGTGATCGACCATCACCGCCAGCAGCTTGTCCGCCCGGTCGCCTTCGGCCATCCGGTCCCGGAACTCGCTGAGCACCGAATGATCGAACCCGGGATCATCGAGCTCAAGCCCGAGGCAATATTTCCAGTCCAGACGGCAGCGGACAGCCTCGGCGGCCTGCCGGTCGGAGAGATTCTCCGCGTACTGCAGCACCGAGACCATTGCCAGCCCTGCTACCTTCACCGATGTCGACCATTCCCCGCTCACCCACTGGCTGGCCAGGCAGATCGAAGCCCTTCCCGGACTCCAGGACTATCAGCACCACCTCCTGGGCGATCTGCCCCTCAAGCACCCCTTGGCCCTCCTCCTCCGTCGCCCCCGGGGCACCTCACAGTGGGCCTTCGCCCGCGGGCTGCGCGCCGCCTACCTCTACCGGCACCACCACCATCACCTGGACGTTCCGTACGGATACTCCTGCGAGGACGGCTCATCCTTCCCCCTGGGACGATGGATCGCTGACAAACGACGCGCCCCACAACACCTCACGCAAGAACAGCTACACGCTCTGGAAGCACTCGACATGCGCTGGACTCTCCGCCGCCACACCACCGGCTGAGTTGTCGGCGACCCAAAGCTCGCAGACGAGCTGAACCGGAAAGCTCCACCTTTGAAAGGAAGGCACCGTCGCGCCCTGACGTCTGTGAATCACAGGAGAAACTGGTATCAGGGATTGATCATCACTGTTCCACTGTTGGCACCTGAGCTATCCCGCCGTCACGGTTCCCTGCTCGGAAGGACCTCCACCGCCCGTTGGCGGGACGCCGGGAAGGAGCCCTCACGGTGGTGTCCTTCAGGGGCGCGTGACATAGGGCCGCGCCCTGGGCAACGGCCGACTGTGTTGTGAGCCGAGAATGGATGCCAGCGTTGGCAGAAAGCCTGCACGGGAGGGCGGTCTGGGATGCGGAGGCGGTAGCGCAGGGGTCCCGTCCCTTGTGCCGGCTCGCTCATTCGCTGATGTGCGGGAGGATGATTCCCGCTGGCTGCCCCCTTCCTGCCCGTGAGTAGAGGTCTTCATGACTTCCAGTTCTGAGTCCCCGGTTGAGGCCTCTGTCGCTACGGCTCTTCACGCCCGCCCCGCTAGCCGTCGTGTGCTGCGCCCGGATCAGCAGGAGGCGGTGGACAGCGCGACACGGCACCTGAAGACCTCGCGGACCCGCGGGCACATCGTGTCCGCGTGCGGGACGGGTAAGACTCTGACCGCACTGCGTACCGCGGAGGCGCTGGACGCCCGTCAGTTGCTGATCGCGGTACCGTCTCTGGACCTGATCGGTCAGTGGGCCCGGGCTGCCCGCGCCGACGGTCGCCTGGAGCCGTTGATGGCCGTTTCCTCGTTGAACGCCGCCAAGCATCCAGCTCTTGCGGGGGCCGGGGCGCACAGCACGAACAGTGCCGGGTTCCTCGCGTCCTGGCTGGCCCGGCACGAGAAGGCGACGGTATTCGTCACGCTCGATTCCCTCCCGAAGATCGAGCAGACTCAGCGCACCCGCTACCCGGCACCGGTCTTCGACCTCATGATCGTGGACGAGGCACACCGCACGGCGGGGAGCTGGGACAAGGACTGGACGGTCCTGCACGACAACGCCCGGATCCCAGCCGACCGCCGCCTTTACCTCACTGCCACCCCCTACGAGTGGGAGCCACCGCGCCTGACAGAGGCGCCCACCACTCGCCCCCTGCCCAAGCGCACCCCCTCTACCGCCCCGGAATGGGATGCCCCAGCGCTGACAGCGTCCATGACCGACACCAAAGTCTTCGGCCCCCGCCTCCATACCTACTCCCACGCCCAGGCCATCGAAGACGGCACCCTGGCCGACTACCAACTGGTGGTCCCCACCATCCGTGACGCCGATCTCCGCACCACGCTGACCGACATCGCCACCCACCCCGCTTTCGCCCCGACGGCGCGCCGTACGACCGCCCTGCACTTGGCCGTCCTGAAAGCCATGGCAGAACACGACCTCAAGCACGTCATCGTTTATTTCCAGCAGATCGCGGATGCCACCGACTTCGCCCGCCAGTTCCCCCACACCCTGCGCACCCTCCCGGCACAGGAGCGCCCCGCCTGGGCTGATGATCTCGTCGTGCAATCGGTCAACGGTACCCACACCCCAGGCCAGCGCCACGACATCCTCACCGACTTCGCCGACGCCGACCGGGCGGTGCTCACCAACGCCCAGGTCCTGGGCGAGGGCATCGATCTGCCGGCCGTGGACGCAGTCGTCTTCGCCGACCGCACCGCGAGCGTGCGCCGCATCGTCCAGGCCCTGGGCCGCGCCCTGCGTAAACCCCCCACCCTCAAGACCAAAACAGCCAGCCTCATCATCCCCGCCTACATCCCGCCCGGCGCCGACCCCACCGACCTGCTCGGCACCCCGTACGAGCCGCTGTGGCTGGTCACCGCCGCGCTGCGCCATCACGACCAGACCATCGCGGCCCGCGCGCCCCGCACCAGTGCCAAGCAGCGCCGGGAGCGCGACACCCACACCATGATCACGCGTCGTTTCCGCTTCGACTTCACCCTCGACCCGAACAGCATCGCCCGCGCCATGGACCTGCTCGCCTGGCCCGCCGACGGCACAGCCCTCTCCACTCCCCGCCGTGCCGGCCTGGCCGCTGCCACCCGCTTCCACACCGAACACCAGCACCTGCGTGTTCCTGCCGACTACGAGGATGCCTACGGCTACCACCTGGGTACCTTCATCACTGGCCAGCGCACCGCCCGGCGGCAAGGCACCCTCACTGAGGACTGGATCGCCGAACTCGATGCCCTCGGCATGATCTGGGACGATCACGAGGCCACCTGGCAGGGCCACCTGACCACCGTCATCGCCTACCAGGCAGAGCACGGCCACCTCGCCATCCCCGCCCAGGAACCTGGCGGCCAATTCCTCATTGACCAGCGCGCCCTCGCCCGCAAGAACCGCCTCACGCCCGAACGCCAAGCCCAGCTCACCGCCCTCGACCCCCACTGGACACTCCCTCACGGCCCCGACTGGCACCGCAAATACCACCTCCTCAAACGCCACATCGAAGCCGGACGCGACCCCGCCGCGCTGCGCCGGGACACGATCATCGAAGAGGCGAAGGTCGGCAGCTGGCTGCACCGCCAGCACGTCCTCTGGGACCAGCTTGCTCCCGGCCAGCAAGTCCTTCTCAATCGTCTCAAGCTGAGCCCGACTCAGGCTCCGCTTCCCGCAGGCAAGGTGATGGGCACGCAGGCGAGGCGGAAACGCCGTAGCTTCCAGCAGACCGCCGGGCTCCTCCGCCTGTTCATGGAACGCTGGGGCCGCCCGCCCGGCGCCCGGGAATGGATCGAAGTCGACGGTGAACGGATCATGATCGGCCCGTGGCTCTGCAAGATCCGAACCAAACAGAGCTCCGGCCAACTCTCTGACGAACAAGAACAGTTGATGGCAAAGACCCTTCAGGGCAACTGGCTCGACACCACCTCCGTGCCCCCTGAAGAGGGGGATACCGATATCCCGAATCTTCCATAGTTTTCTGCTTCCATAGAAGCAGGTCGAGAGCGCCGGAACCAGCAATCAGGAACCACAACGGAGAGTCTGGTCCGAGTCGATTCCCCCATAAGTTCGGAAACCGAAGAGCGCCACACCCCTTCCGACTCTGCCAGCCCGAAGGCGACCGCGGAGCGGGCACCTTCTCGAACAACCTTGGTCACAAGCAGAGTTGTAGGTAAAAAACCGGGCTAAGGCGAGGAAGGGGAGTGGATCGCGGAGCGATCTGGTCACCGCCGCGCCGACCCACCCGTGATCCGCGGAGCGGATCACCCCGGCCACGGAGTGGCCGGCTGCCCCGCGGAGCGGGGCACGGTTCCGCCGCGTAGCGGCGGCGCGTCGTGTCTGCGGGCCGCCATACGGCAGGGCATGCCGATCATGCCGCCTTCG
>NZ_JBEYZW010000140.1:0-9899 GCF_040646215.1 Streptomyces sp. NPDC046215
TTCCACTCGCCGTTGATGGAGCCGATGCTGGAGGAGTTCCGTGCGGTTGTGGCGGGGCTGACGTTCGGTGTGCCGACGGTGCCGGTGGTGTCCAATCTGGCCGGCCGGCTTGCTGAGCCCGCGCAGCTGTGCTCGGCCGATTACTGGGTGGCTCATGTCCGTGAGGCGGTGCGGTTCGCCGACGGGATACGGGCTCTGCACGCGGAGGGTGTGACGCGGTTCCTGGAGCTGGGCCCGGACGGCACGCTGTCGGCCATGGCCGGGGAGTCGCTGCCGGACGAGACCGTGCTCGTCCCCGCGCTGCGCAAGGACCGTCCAGAGGAGAGGGCGGTACTCGCGGCTCTGGCGCAGTTGCACGTCCAGGGCGTGCGAGTGGACTGGGCGGCGTTGTTCGCCGGAACCGAGCCCCGTCGGGTGGATTTGCCGACGTATGCGTTCCAGCGTGAGCGTTTCTGGCCTGTGGGGCCTGTGGGGCGTTCTGGTGATGTGCGGTTTGCGGGTCTGGGTTCGGTGGGGCATCCGTTGTTGGGTGCTGCGGTGGAGCTGGCAGGTTCCGGTGGGTTGTTGTTCACGGGCCGGCTGTCCACCGTGTCGCCTGCGTGGCTCGCTGATCATGTGGTGCTGGGGTCGGTGCTCGTGCCGGGTACGGCGTTGGTGGAGCTGGTGTTGCGGGCGGCGGATGAGGTCGGCTGTGATCTGCTGGAGGAGCTGACGCTCGCCGCGCCGCTGGTGCTGCCTGGTTCGGGTGCTGGTGTGCAGGTGCAGGTGTGGGTCGGTGAGCCGGACGATTCCGGTCGTCGGGCGGTTGCGGTGCACTCACGTGAAGGCGAGGAGCCGTGGACCCTGCATGCGAGCGGTGCTGTGATTCATGGTGCTGAGGCGGCCGTGTTCGATACGTCGGTGTGGCCGCCTGCCGATGCTGTCTCCCTTGATGTGGCCGGCTGCTACGAGCAGTTCGCGGAGTCGGGATTGACGTATGGTCCGGTGTTCCAGGGCCTGCGGGCGGCCTGGAGGCTCGGCGGGGACGTCTATGCCGAGGTCGGTCTTCCTGAGGGAGTCGACGGTGCCGATTACGGTCTTCACCCGGCACTCTTCGACGCGGCGCTGCATGCGGCGATGCTGGGCGGGGGAGGGGAGGGCGTTCCGTTCTCGTGGAGCGGGGTGTCCCTGCATGCGTCCGGTGCGTCACAGATGCGGGTGCGTATCCGTGCTCTCGACAGCGGTCTGTCGATCGCGATGGTGGATTCGGCCGGTGGGCCGGTGGCTTCGGTGGAGTCGCTGGTGGTCCGTCCGATCGCTGCCGGGGACTTGCGGACCGGCGACCGCGACTCCCTCTTCAACCTCGACTGGGTTCCTGTTTCGCCGACGGGCGAGAGCGTCGAACTTGCCGGGCCGTTCCGGACCTACACGGACCTGGAGTCCGTAACCGGGGCCGACGTCCCGGGGACCGTGCTGATCGAGCCGGCCATCGAGGCTGTCGGCACCGTTGAGTCCGTATATGCCGCGGCCGCACTGGCGTTGGAGTCGGTGCAGTCATGGCTGGCTGACGAGCGGTTCGCGCAATCGCGGCTGGTGTTCGTGACGCGTGGCGCGGTGGACGGCACGGATCTCGCAGGTGCCGCCGTCTGGGGCCTGGTCCGCTCCGCGCAGTCCGAGAGTCCCGGGCGCTTCGTTCTGGTGGACCTGGAGAGCGACGCCGATGCGGCGGTCCTGTCGCAGGCGCTCGCCTCCGACGAACCCCAACTGCTGGTGCGCGAAGGCCAGATTTTCGCCGCTCGCCTGGTGCGCGCGCAGTCCCGGAACACGGCCGATGTGGCCTGGGACGTGTCCGGCAGGGTTCTGGTTACTGGTGGTACGGGTGGTCTGGGTCGTGTTCTTGCCCGGCATCTGGTGGTTGAGCATGGTGTGGGGAGTCTGCTGCTGGTCAGCCGCAGTGGTCCGGCCGCCGTGGGTGCCGAGGAGTTTGTGGCCGAGCTGGCGGCGCACGGGGCGGATGTGATCGTCGAGGCGTGCGATGTGTCGGACCGGGGGGCTGTGGCGGATCTGGTGTCCCGGTATCCGGTCAGTGCTGTTGTGCACACCGCGGGTGTTCTTGATGACGGTGTGATCGGGTCATTGACGGCGGAGCGGCTTGCGGCGGTGATGCGTCCGAAGGTGGACGCGGCGTGGAATCTGCATGAGGCCACGAAGGGCCTGGAGCTGGACGCGTTCGTGGTCTTCTCCTCCGTGGCGGGTACGTTCGGCAGTGCGGGTCAGGCCAACTACGCGGCGGGCAACGCCTTCCTGGACGCGCTGGCACGTCACCGCCGGGCCCAGGGGCTTGTGGCCACGTCACTGGCGTGGGGTCCGTGGTCGCAGGACAGTGGCATGACCGGCACGCTCACCGAGGCCGACCTCCAGCGGATCACCCGCTCCGGAATGCCGCCACTGACCGCCGAGGAGGGCCTCGCCCTCTTCGACACCGCCCTCGGCACCGACGAACCCGTACTTCTCCCCGTCCACCTGGACCTCACCGCCCTGCGGGCACAGGGCGAGCCCCTGCCACTCCTGCGCAGCCTCATCCGCACGCGTAACCGGCGTACCGCTGTCGGCGGTTCGGCCACGGCGGCCGGTCTCGTGCGGCGTCTGGCGGGACTCTCCGGGAACGAGCGGCGGGTGGTACTGCTGGACCTGGTGCGCGACCGGGTCGCGGCGGTTCTCGACCACGCCCGCCCGGACACGATCGATCCGTCGAGGGCCTTCCAGGATCTCGGCTTCGACTCCCTGACCGCGATCGAACTCCGCAACGGACTGGGCAAGGCCACCGGTCTTCGACTGTCGGCGACAGTCGTGTTCGACTACCCGACGGCCGACGCCCTGGCAGGCCACCTCCTCGACGAGCTGTTCGACGCCGACGAGGCAGAGCAGATTCCGGTGGCAGCGCTGCCGTCCCTGACGGACGACCCGGTCGTCATCGTCGGCATGAGCTGCCGCTTCCCCGGCGGCGTCACCTCGCCCGAGGACCTCTGGCAGCTGGTGTCCGACGGTGTGGACGCCGTCTCCGGCTTCCCGACCGATCGAGGCTGGGAGATCGCGGACGCCTACGACCCCGACCGCGAGGGCGCCATCGTCACCCGCTCCGGCGGATTCCTCCGCGACGCGGGGGACTTCGACCCCGCCTTCTTCGGGATGAGCCCCCGGGAGGCCCTGACCACCGACGCCCAGCAGCGGTTGCTGCTGGAGACGAGCTGGGAGGCGATCGAGCGGGCGGGCATCGACCCGACGACACTGCGCGGCAGCCGGACGGGCGTCTTCGCCGGCGTGATGTACCACGACTACTCCCAGCTCCTCACCGGGCGCGAGTTCGAGGGTTATCAGGGCAGCGGGAGCGCGGGCAGTGTGGCATCGGGCCGGGTGTCGTACACGTTCGGCTTCGAGGGGCCTGCGGTCACGGTGGACACGGCGTGCTCGTCGTCGCTGGTGGCCCTGCACCTGGCGGCGCAGTCACTGCGATCGGGTGAGAGCACTCTCGCCCTCGTCGGAGGCGTGACGGTGATGGCGACCCCGCTGACGTTCGTGGAGTTCTCCCGGCAGGGCGGGCTCTCACCGGACGGGCGCTGCAAGGCGTTCTCCGACAGCGCCGACGGTGTCGGCTGGTCCGAAGGCGCCGGCATGCTGGTGCTGGAGCGTCTGTCGGACGCGCGGCGGAACGGACATCGGGTCCTGGCTGTTGTGCGGGGCAGCGCCGTGAACCAGGACGGTGCGTCCAACGGTCTGACAGCGCCGAACGGCCCCTCCCAGCAGCGGGTGATCCGGCAGGCGCTGGCGAGTGCCGGGTTGTCCGCGCCGGACGTCGACGTCGTGGAGGCCCACGGTACCGGCACGACGCTGGGTGACCCGATCGAGGCGCAGGCCCTGCTCGCCACGTACGGTCGGCACCGGCCCGAGGACCGCCCGTTGCTGCTGGGCTCGATCAAGTCGAACATCGGCCACACACAGGCGGCCTCGGGTGTCGCTGGTGTGATCAAGATGGTCATGGCCATGCACCGCGGTGAACTTCCGCGCACCCTGCATGTCGAGGCGCCGTCGTCGCACGTCGACTGGTCGGCCGGTGCTGTCGAGCTGCTGACTGAGCGGACCGTTTGGCCTGAGGGGGATGGTCCGCGTCGTGCGGGGGTTTCCTCGTTCGGTATCAGCGGTACGAACGCGCACGTGATCCTGGAGCAGCCGGAGTCGGAGCCGGAGCCGGCTGCTGTCGAGGCCCGAGCTGTCCCTGATGGGCTGGTTCCCACGGTGGTGTCGGGGAAGAGTGAGTCGGCTCTGCGGGCTCAGGCGGCCCGTCTGCTGTCCCATCTCCACCGAGAGTCCGACTCACGACTTGTGGACGTCGCGTATTCGCTGGCGACGGGTCGTGCGGAGTTCCAGCACCGTGCGGTGGTGTTGGCGGCGGATCGGGATGGTCTGCTGCGTTCTTTGTCTGCTCTGGCGGAGGGCCGGGGTGACGCGGACGTTGTGGCGGAGGGTGTGGCGCGTTCGGGTAGGTCGGCGTTCTTGTTCTCGGGTCAGGGTTCGCAGCGGCTGGGGATGGGGCGTGAGTTGTATGCCCGGTTCCCGGTGTTCGCGGAGGCTTTCGAGGCGGTGTGCGCGGGGCTGGACAAGCACCTGGACCGCCCGTTGCGGGACGTGCTTTGGGGTGATGACGCGGAGCTGTTGAACCGGACCGTGTATGCCCAGGCGGGGTTGTTCGCGGTGGAGGTGGCGCTGTTCCGGCTGGTGGAGTCGTGGGGCGTCCGCCCGGATCAGCTGCTGGGCCACTCGGTCGGTGAGGTCGCGGCCGCGCACGTGGCGGGTGTGTTTTCGCTGCCGGATGCGTGTGCGCTGGTGGCGGCTCGGGGTCGGCTGATGCAGGCGTTGCCCGCCGGTGGTGCGATGGTGGCTGTCCAGGCGACGGAGGAGGAGGTCTTTCCGTACCTGGCCGGGGATGTGTCGATTGCTGCGGTCAACGGCCCGTCGTCGGTGGTGGTGTCCGGTGCCGAGGACGCTGTCGAGGCCATCCGGACCCGCTTCGAGGGCGAGGGACGCAAGACCAGCAGGCTGAGGGTCTCGCACGCCTTCCACTCGCCCTTGATGGAGCCGATGCTCGACGGTTTCCGGGAGGTAGTGGCGGGGCTGTCGTTCGGTGTGCCGAGCATCCCGATCGTCTCGAACGTCACCGGCGAGTCGGCGAACGCGGAACAGCTGTGCTCCGCGGAGTACTGGGTCCGCCACGTTCGTGAGGCAGTACGGTTCGCCGATGGTGTGCGCACGCTGCGAGAGCAGGGGGTGACCGCCTTCTTGGAGCTCGGCCCTGACGGCGCTCTCTCCGCGCTGGCTGTGGAGTCCGCGGGCGATGAGGCTGTACTGGCCCCAGTGCTGCGCAAGGGCCGTGCTGAGGAACCGTCGCTGCTCGCTGGTCTGGCCCGGCTGCATGTCCACGGTGTGCCGGTCGACTGGGCTGCTGTCTTCGCCGGCAGTGGTGCTCGTCGGGTGGATCTGCCGACGTATGCGTTCCAGCGTGAGCGTTTCTGGCCTGTGGGGTCTGTGGGGCGTTCTGGTGATGTGCGGTTTGCGGGTCTGGGTTCGGTGGGGCATCCGTTGTTGGGTGCTGCGGTGGATCTGGCGGGTTCCGGTGGGTTGTTGTTCACGGGCCGGCTGTCGTCCGCGTCGCATGGGTGGCTTGCTGATCATGTGGTGCTGGGGTCGGTGCTGGTGCCGGGTACGGCGTTGGTGGAGCTGGTGTTGCGGGCGGCGGATGAGGTCGGTTGTGATGTGCTGGAGGAGCTGACGCTTGCCGCGCCGCTGGTGTTGCCGGGTTCGGGTGCTGGTGTGCAGGTGCAGGTGTGGGTCGGTGAGCCGGACGAGTCGGGTCGTCGGGCGGTTGCGGTGCACTCACGTGAGGGCGAGGAGCCGTGGACGCTGCATGCGAGCGGGTCCGTCACCACAGGCGTCGAGGCAGCGGTCTTCGATACGTCCGTATGGCCTCCGCGGGACGCCGAGGTTCTCGATGTGAGCGGCTGCTACGAGCAGTTCGCGGAGTCCGGGTTCACCTACGGCCCGGCGTTCCAGGGCCTGCGGGCCGCCTGGAAGTCCGGTGACGAGATCTACGCCGAAGTCCGGCTTCCCGAAGGCGTCGACGGCGCTGCCTACGGTCTTCACCCGGCACTCTTCGACGCGGCGCTGCATGCGGCGATGCTGGGCGGGGGTGGGGAGGGTGTTCCGTTCTCGTGGAGCGGGGTGTCCCTGCATGCGTCCGGTGCGTCACAGATGCGGGTGCGTATCCGTGCTCTCGACAGCGGTCTGTCGATCGCGATGGTGGATTCGGCCGGTGGGCCGGTGGCTTCGGTGGAGTCGCTGGTGGTCCGTCCGATCGCTGCCGGGGACTTGCGGACCGGCGACCGCGACTCCCTCTTCAACCTCGACTGGGTCCCCGTTCCCCTGACAGATGAGCGCGTTGTTCTTGGTGCCGGACCGGACGGGGTGCCGTTCGGGGGGTATGCGGAGCTGGAGCCCCTGGCCGAGGGTGATATTCCCGAGGCCGTCCTGGTCGCGCCGCCCACCAGTGCCGCTGACACCGCGGAGTCGGTGCACGCCGCGGCTGCCTGGGCGTTGGAACTGGTGCAGTCGTGGCTGGACGATGAGCGGTTCGTGGATTCGCGTCTGGTGTTCGTGACGCGTGGCGCGGTGGGCGGCACGGATCTCGCAGGTGCCGCCGTCTGGGGCCTGGTGCGCTCCGCGCAGTTGGAGAGCCCAGGGCGCTTCGTCCTGGTGGACCTGGACGGCGCCACCGGGACCGTGCCGCCGCAGGCGCTCGCCGTTGACGAGCCTCAGCTGTTGATCCGAGAGGGCCGGGCCTTCGCTGCGCGTCTTGCCCGGGTGCAGACGCAGGACGCTGCCGACGAGATGTGGGACGTGTCCGGCAGGGTCCTGGTTACTGGTGGTACGGGTGGTCTGGGTCGTGTTCTCGCCCGGCATCTGGTGGTTGAGCATGGTGTGGGGAGTCTGCTGCTGGTCAGCCGCAGTGGTCCGGCCGCCGTGGGTGCCGAGGAGTTTGTGGCCGAGCTGGCGGATTACGGGGCGGATGTGATCGTCGAGGCGTGCGATGTGACGGACCGGGGGGCTGTGGCGGATCTGGTGTCCCGGTATCCGGTCAGTGCTGTTGTGCACACCGCGGGTGTTCTTGATGACGGTGTGATCGGGTCGTTGACGGTGGAGCGGCTTGCGGCGGTGCTGCGTCCGAAGGTGGACGCGGCGTGGAATCTGCATGAGGCCACGAAGGGCCTGGAGCTGGACGCGTTCGTGGTCTTCTCCTCCGTGGCGGGCACGTTCGGCAGCGCGGGCCAGGCCAACTACGCGGCGGGCAACGCCTTCCTGGACGCCCTGGCCCGTCACCGCCGGGCCCAGGGCCTTGTGGCCACGTCACTGGCGTGGGGTCCGTGGTCGCAGGACAGTGGCATGACCGGCACTCTTACCGAGGCCGACCTCCAGCGGATCACCCGCTCCGGAATGCCGCCACTGACCGTGGAACAAGGGCTGATGCTGTTCGACGCCGCGTCGCATGGCGCTGAGCCCGCGGTACTTCCGGTGCGTCTGGACCTCGCGGCTCTCCGCGCGCAGGGCGAGCCCTTGCCGCTGCTGCGCGGGCTGATCCGTACGCGCACCCGCCGAGCCGGCTCCACCACCGCGGCCTCCGGGATCGCCCAGCGCCTGACCGGGCTGTCCACGGCGGACCGGCACGAGATGCTGCTCGATGTCGTACGCGGGCAGATCGCAGTGGTTCTCGGACACGCCGGAGCCGCGGAGATCGACCCGACCAGGGCCTTCCAGGACCTCGGCTTCGACTCGCTGACGGCGGTCGAACTCCGCAATCGCCTCGGCGCGGTGACCGAACTCCGGTTGCCGGCGACGGCCGTCTTCGACTATCCGACCGCGGACGCGCTTGTCGGCTTCCTGCTGGGTGAGATGTTCGGTGCGGAGGCGGAGGCGGCGGCGGGGGTGGCTGTGCCGGTGGGGGTGTCGGTGGTTGTCGCCGATGATCCGGTGGTGATTGTCGGGATGAGCTGCCGTTATCCGGGTGGGGTCGCGTCGCCTGAGGACTTGTGGCGGCTGGTGTCGGAGGGTGTGGACGCGGTCTCGGACTTCCCGGCCGAACGCGGCTGGGACGTGGAGTCCCTCTACAACCCCGACCCCGGGCACACGGGGACGAGCTATACCCGTGCGGGCGGGTTCCTGACGGAGGCGGCGGAGTTTGATCCGGCGTTCTTCGGGATGAGTCCTCGGGAGGCGCTGGCGACGGACTCGCAGCAGCGGTTGCTGCTGGAGACGACTTGGGAGGCGATCGAGCGGGCCGGTATCGACCCGGTGTCGCTGCGCGGCAGCCAGACGGGCGTCTTCGCGGGTGTCATGTACAACGACTACTCCCAGCTCCTCTCCGGGCCCGAGTTCGAGGGCTATCAGGGCAGTGGGAGCGCGGGCAGTGTGGCCTCGGGCCGGGTGTCGTACACGTTCGGTTTCGAGGGGCCTGCGGTCACGGTGGATACGGCGTGCTCGTCGTCGTTGGTGGCCTTGCACTGGGCGGCGCAGTCGCTGCGGTCGGGTGAGTGCTCGCTGGCCCTGGCCGGTGGTGTGACGGTGATGTCGACGCCGGCGGTGTTTGTGGAGTTCTCGCGGCAGCGGGGTTTGTCGGCGGACGGTCGGTGCAAGGCGTTCTCCGATGCGGCCGATGGTGTCGGCTGGGGTGAGGGCGTGGGCATGCTGGTGCTGGAGCGCTTGTCTGACGCGCGGCGGAACGGACATCGGGTCCTGGCCGTCGTGCGTGGTTCTGCCGTGAACCAGGACGGTGCGTCCAACGGTCTGACGGCGCCGAACGGCCCCTCCCAGCAGCGGGTGATCCGGCAGGCGCTGGCCAGCGGCGGGCTGTCCGCGCCGGACGTCGACGTCGTGGAAGCCCACGGCACCGGCACGACGCTGGGTGATCCGATCGAGGCGCAGGCGCTGCTGGCTACGTACGGTCAGGACCGTCCGGAGGGCCGGCCGCTGCTGCTGGGCTCGGTGAAGTCGAACATCGGCCACGCGCAGGCCGCGGCGGGTGTCGCGGGTGTGATCAAGATGGTCATGGCGATGCGGCATGGTGAGCTTCCGCGCACCCTGCATGTCGAGGCGCCGTCGTCGCACGTCGACTGGTCGGCCGGTGCTGTCGAGCTGCTGACCGAGCGGACCGTCTGGCCTGAGGGCAACGGGCCGCGACGTGCGGGTGTCTCCTCTTTCGGTATCAGCGGTACGAACGCGCACGTCATTCTGGAGCAACCGGAGTCGGAGCCGGCCGAGGCCGTGGAACCGGCGGACGCGACGGACGGACCGCTTCCCCTGGTGGTGTCCAGCAAGTCCACGGCCGGGCTGCGTGCCCAGGCTGCACGGCTGCTGTCGCACCTCAACACCGAGCCCGGGCTGAGGGCCAGGGACGTGGCGTACTCGTTGGCGTCGGGGCGGTCGAGTTTCGCGCACCGTGCGGTGGTGTGGGGTGCGGACCGGGATTCCGTGATGCGTGCTCTGTCGGCGCTCGTGATGGGTGAGGCCGATCCGGGCGTGGCGGAGGGCTCGGTTTCCGAAGGAAAATCGGCATTCCTCTTCTCGGGCCAGGGCTCGCAGCGGCTCGGCATGGGGCGTGAGTTGTATGCCCGGTTCCCGGTGTTCGCGGAGGCTTTCGAGGCGGTGTGCGCGGGGCTGGACGAGCACCTGGACTGCCCGTTGCGGGACGTGGTCTGGGGTGATGACGCGGAGTTGCTGAATCGGACCGTGTATGCCCAGGCGGGGTTGTTCGCGGTGGAGGTGGCGCTGTTCCGGCTGGTGGAGTCGTGGGGTGTGCGGCCGGAGTACGTGGCCGG